>UQVG01000079.1 GCA_900544435.1 uncultured Erysipelotrichaceae bacterium
TCCTTTGCTATAAGCATTATTAATAATTTCTTTTTCTTCTTTTTTACTTTTTATTTTCATTAAAAAATGAACACCAGCAGATTCATTATAAATTTCAACTTTATTTTTTAAGACACTTGATTGAAAAGCATTTAATATAATTTCTTGTTTTTTTTGATAATAATTTCTTAAACGATTAATATGTCTTTCAAAATGTCCATTTTCAATAAATTTTGAAAGTGTATACTGTTCAAAATTAGAAACAGTACATGAATAAAAAGATAATCTTTTATAGTATTCATTAGCTAAACTTTCTGGTAAGACCATATATGACATACGAATCGTTGAAGATAATGTTTTAGTAAAAGTATTCATATAAATAACTTTATCTGAAACATCAATACTTTGTAAAGTAGGAAGAGGCTTACCACCTAATCTTAATTCACTATCATAATCATCTTCTATAATATAATGATTTTTTACTTTATTTGCCCATCCAAGTAATTCATAACGTCTAGAAATAGGCATTACAATTCCTGTAGGAAATTGATGTGATGGTGAAATATGAATCACATCAATATCTTTCCTCTCTAATTCTTGAGGATCTATCCCATAACTATCCATATTTACATATTCAAAATGAACATTCATACTTTTATAAATTTGTGCTGTTTTAGGATATCCAGGATTTTCTAAACCATATTTAATATCATTTCCTAACAATTGAATAATTAAACTATATAAATATTCTGTTCCTGCACCAATAATAATTTGTTCAGGTTTTACATCCATATCTCTAAACTCTTTTAAAAAAGTAGCAATATTTTTTCTTAACTCAAGAATTCCTCCACAAGGAGAATTAATCATAAGTTCTTTTTGATTATCTTTCAAAACTTCTTTCATTGTTTTAATCCATGTTGTAAAAGGAAATATTTCACTTTCAGTTTGATTACTAGAAAAATCAGCTAAATAATGTGTATGTCCACTTGTCAAAACAACTGTTTCTTGATGTACTTGTTTTGTTGGTTGTACATCATTTAAATCAGCAACATAAAATCCTTTTTTAGGTAAAGAATAAATAAATCCTTCAGACATCAATAAACTATAAGCATTTTCAACAGTAATCACGCTTATACCTAAATTTTTAGCGAAAGTTCTTTTTGATGGTAAACGTTCTCCAGGCTTTATCTTTCTTAAAACAATATCTTTTTTTATACATTTATATAAATGTTCATAAAGAGAATCTGACCCTATATTTGAAAGATTATAAGTTAACATAATGATTTCCTCCTAAAACTGACCTTATTGAATATATTTATTTTGAATATTTTTTTATGTTCACATTTAAGTATAATAAAAGCCATAACAAAAGTAAACAGGGGGATCAAAAAATGGAAAATGAAAGATATACATTAAATAAACAATTAGCACAAATGTTAAAGGGTGGAGTTATTATGGATGTCACAACACCTGAACAAGCAAAAATTGCAGAGGAAGCAGGGGCTTGTGCAGTAATGGCACTTGAAAGAATTCCTGCAGATATTCGTGCAGCAGGGGGAGTTGCTAGAATGTCTGATCCAAAAATGATTCAAGAAATTCAAGCTGCTGTAAGTATTCCAGTTATGGCAAAATGTCGTATTGGACATTTTGTAGAAGCTCAAATATTACAAGCAATCGAAATTGATTACATTGATGAAAGTGAAGTATTATCACCAGCAGATGATGTTTATCATGTCAATAAAAGAGAATTTGAAGTACCATTTGTATGTGGTGCTAAAGATTTAGGAGAAGCGCTTCGTCGTATTAATGAAGGAGCAAGTATGATTCGTACAAAAGGTGAACCAGGAACAGGGGATATTGTACAAGCTGTTCGTCATATGAGAATGATGAATAAACAAATTGCTCAAATTTCAGCACTTAGAAAAGATGAACTATTTGAAGTTGCAAAACAATTACAAGTACCTTATGAACTTGTAGAATATGTACATGATCATAAAAAATTACCAGTTGTTAACTTTGCAGCTGGTGGAGTCGCAACACCAGCAGATGCAGCTTTAATGATGCAACTTGGTGCTGAAGGTGTATTTGTTGGTTCTGGTATCTTTAAATCAGGAAATCCCAAAAAACGTGCAGCAGCGATTGTACAAGCTGTTACAAATTATACAGATGCTAAGTTGATTGCAAAATTATCTGAAGATTTAGGGGAAGCAATGGTTGGGATTAATGAACAAGAAATTGAAATCTTAATGGCTGAAAGAGGTAAATAATGAAAGTTGCAGTTTTGGCTTTACAAGGTGCTTTTATTGAACATGAAAAAAGATTAGAACAATTAGGAGTGACTTGCATAGAATTAAGACAAAAAAGTGATCTTGATCAAGAGTTTGATGGTCTTGTTTTACCTGGTGGTGAAAGTACAGTTCAAGGTAAACTTTTAAAAGAATTGGATATGTTTGATTCTTTACAAAAACGTATTCAAGAAGGACTGCCAACGCTTGCAACTTGTGCGGGACTTATTTTACTAGCACAAAATATTGAAAATCAAGATCAAACTTATTTTTCAACAATACCTATGAGTGTTAAAAGAAACGCTTATGGTAGACAACTAGGAAGTTTTCATACCATTGAAGAAGTTAAGGGAATAGGAAAAGTGCCTATGACTTTTATTCGAGCACCTTATATCGAAAGTGTACAAGAAGGTGTTGATATTCTTTCTAAAGTAAATGACCATATTATTGCTGTTAAGTATAAAAACCAACTTGCACTTGCTTTTCATCCAGAATTAGATGAAGATCATTCTATTCATCAATATTTTATAAATATGATTAAAAAGTCTACGAGGTAGGCTTTTTTCTTATATAATAAAAGTAAAAGGAAGTGTTAAGATGAATCATCATATAGAAGTAATGAATTCTAATATAAAATATCCAATTATTTTTTATAATCATTTTTTTAATCAAAACCGACCTGTAACATCACATTTCCATAAGGATATTGAAGTTGTTTATGTTGTTTCAGGAAAATTAGAGGCATATATTGATGGAAAAAATGAAATATTTCATCAAGGAGAAATGTTTATCATTAATAGCCATGTCATTCATCAATTTATATTTTTGGAAGAAACGCATATTTATACTTATCTTCTTTCAATAGATGTATTTAATGAGTTTAATATTAAATGTCATACATTTAGACTAAGAACACCATTAGATGTAGAATGGTTAAAACCTTGGTTAGAAATGAAAAATTACCAATGTCTATCATCTTTAGACAAACATATTTTAATGTATCAACTCTATCAAAAATTAATTCAAGATTGTTTAATTGAAACAAAGAAAGAAACAAAACAAAATGATATTTCTTTCATATTAGATGAAATAGAAAAAAATTATGACCAAAATTTAACACTTGAACTTCTTGCAAAAAAATTTCATTTTCATCCTAATTCACTAACACGCTATTTTAAAAAACAAACAGGAACTACCTTTTACCAATATCTACAAAAAATTCGTTTAAAACATGCTTATTATGATTTAATGCATACGGATATGAAAATTATTGATATTGCTTTAAATAATGGATTTAAAAATGTGAAATCTTTTGAAAAAGTATTTCAAAATAAATATCAAAAAACACCTACAAATTATAAAAAAGGTTTATAATTGCCTATTAATTGTTTAAAAAAGCAATGAATATATTTTATGAATAGTTAAAATATAAGAAAAGGGGGTCAAGAAATGGAATGGTGGAAAAAGAGTGTTGTTTATCAAATTTATGTAAAAAGTTTTCAAGATAGTAATAATGATGGAATAGGTGATCTTCAAGGAATTATTTCTCGTTTGGATTACTTGAAAAAATTAGGGGTTGATGTTTTATGGTTAACACCAATTTATAAGTCTCCTAATGATGATAATGGTTATGACATTTCAGATTATTATCAAATTCAACCAGAATTTGGAACGATGGATGATTTTGAAGAATTATTGGAAAAAGCACATCAAAAACAAATTAAAATTATCTTGGATGTTGTTTTTAATCATACAAGTGATGAACATCATTGGTTTAAAGAAAGTCAATCATCAAAAGAAAATCCTTATCGAGATTATTATATTTGGAAAGAGCCTAAAGAAGGAGCTGTTCCTAACAATTGGACAAGTTGTTTTCAAGGTTCAGCGTGGGAATTTGATGAAAATACAAAAGAATATTATCTTCATTTATTTTCTAAAAAACAACCTGATTTAAATTGGCAAAACCCTAAAGTAAGGCAAGAATGTTATGATATTATGAATTATTGGGTAGATAAGGGAGTAGATGGTTTTCGTTTAGATGTCATTAATGTTATTAGTAAAGATGTAAGTCAATATTATGTAGATAGTTTAATTAAAGGACATAAGGTATGTGCTAATGGGCCACATGTACATGAATATATTCAAGAGATGAATCAAAAGGTATTTTCAAGAAAAGAATTATTGACAGTAGGAGAAACCCCAGCTGTTACTATAGAAGATGGTCAAAAATATGCACCATTAGATAATAGTGAATTAAGTATGATTTTTCAATTTGAATTGATGGATGTTGATGGTGGGGAAACGAATAAGTGGTCTGATCAACGCTTTGTTTTAAAAAATTTAAAACAAATCATGTCAAGATGGCAAGAGGGAATGTATCAAAAAGCTTGGAATTCATTATTTTGGAACAATCATGATCAACCCCGTTGTGTTTCACGATTTGGTGATACTTCAACTGCTCTTTATCATGAAAAATCAGCAAAAATGCTAGCAATTTGTCTTCATATGATGCAAGGAACACCTTATATTTATCAAGGAGAAGAATTAGGAATGACGAATGTTCCATTTAAATCATTGAATGATTATCGCGATATTGAAACCTATAATAGCTACAAACAACTTGTTGAAATAGAAAAGAAAGTAACCCATGAAGATATGTTACGCTACATGTTAAAATCAAGTCGTGATCATGCAAGAACACCAATGCAATGGAACAAAGATAAAAATGCGGGATTTAGTAAGCAAACACCATGGATCATGGTCAATCCAAATTATCTAACGATCAATGCAGAAGATGAAATCAGTAATTCAAATTCAATTTTTTATACTTATCAAAAACTTATACAATTAAGGAAGACATATGAAATTATAACTTTAGGAAAATATGAATTAATAATGAAGGATGATGAAAATATCTATGCATATAAACGTCTTTATAAAGACGAAGAAATGATTGTTTATTGTAATTTTAGTAATCAAGAAGTTAGTTATGATGCTTCTATTTTAAAAAATGAAAAAATATTGATTCAAAACTATGAAAAGCATCAAAAAGGAACTCTTAAACCTTATGAAAGTATTGTTTTCTATCAAAAAAGCAGAGCTTAGCTCTGCTTTTACATTAAATATGATATTCCATAGGATAAGTTAAATAATCTAAACGATCTAATTCATCAACTGTAACAACACCAGCAGGTGCAACTAAAACAGTTGGAATACGATTGACAATTGTTGCACATGTATGTTCAACTGTTGCAGGTTTTACAACATGGAATTCTGTATCTGGTTCACCAGTAATCTTCCAATCACACATATCACCATCATCTTCACCATAAACTTTACCAATACATTGTGTTTCAATAATTGGTCCTTGGAATGTTTCAGTTGTTACAACAGCAGCCATTCCAATACAATTTCCTTTAGGAATTGTTTCACCCAAAGTAGATGAATATAAATCTGTTTCATGGAAATAAGGAACACATTTTTGTGTTTGTGATTTAATTGTCCATCCCATACGAGCAGCTAATGCTTCATTTGAATTCCATACATAAGAAGGTTCTAATACTTCAGGATGAGCAATACTTGCTTCAAATTCTTCAGGTGTTAAACCAACACCATGTGCTTTAGCAAGTGCTAATCCATAATCTTCAACATTATAACTTACAGCCCCTTCAATCTTTTTAATAGAATGACATCCACCAGCAACAAGACCTACCATGTTTACCCAGAAAATATCTTCCATACCACTACCAACAAAAGTACATCCATTTTCTTTAGCAATGACATCCAATTGATTTGTACGAACAGGATCAGTTGTCCAACTATATGTTGCTTCTTCACAAGTTGAAATAACACTGATTCCTCTAGATAAACATTTTACATAATGATCAAAGCAATCACTAACTAAACTAAATAAAGTCACAACAGCAATATCAGGATCAGTTTCATCTAAAACTTTATCAGCTTGATCACTAATACAAACCCCTGTTTTAACACCTAATTCAGCAAAATCTCCAATATCCATTCCTACAATTGCAGGATTTGTATCAATAGCTCCAACAATCATAGCTCCATTTTCATAAAGATAACGAATAATATACTTTGCCATCTTTCCACAACCATATTGTACAACTTTAATCTTTTCCATATTTCATGCCTCCTATTTCTTTCACTTACATCATAGACCCTTATCTAAGAAGAGAGTCAACTACTTTTCAAAAGAAACAGGGACTTGCAATCTTAAAAACATCGAACGTTCATGATGATCAAAAATACTCAATTCACTTAAAACTTCACAAATATAATCACCACATATTTTTAAATGATTCATTTTACAATAATTTAAAAGTCTTTTCGCATAATCTATTTCTTGATGAAAATCATCTAAATAAATACAAGCATACATTCCATTTTCAATAATTTGAATTTCTTTTTCAGGAAAATGATCATCAACAAAAACAAAAATTCTATCAGAAACAAATTCTTGTTTTAAAAATCTATCCTTATTAAGAAAAGTACCAGCATTACAATAATAAATTTGAGGATAATGATGCATAATCAAATCATTTTTTAATTGTGTTAAAAGATGTTCATAAACATTTAAATCATGTTCATAAAAATTAATATCAGTATGCATTGCATAAATTCTTCTACGATCAATATATTCTAAAGTAATCGTTCCACTTGGAGGAGATTTACGATATCTTTCTAAACTATAAATTGTTCTAGAAATAGCATCTTTTGTTCTTTGCAAATCTTTGATTTGCATAGCTAATTGTTGTTTCTTTTTAATTAAAATAGCCTCAATTAAATTAATATCTTCTTTATCAAGAAGCTCTTTAATTTCTTTTAAATTCATTTGTAATTCTTTCATATATTGAATTAAATCTAAACGGGCATTTTGCTTAATATCATAATAACGATAATTTGTTTCTGGATTAACATAAACAGGTTTCAATAAATCAAGTTCATCATATAATCTTAAAGTTGTAACAGTGATATGATTCATTTTGGCCATTTCACCAATACTTAAATAGTCATTATTCATTGTTTTCACCTCTTTATTATTATAACAAACTCTCATGTAACATGAGAGTTATTTAGATAATTAAATGAAAAATAGACAAAAAATCTTATATTAATAAGAGATTTTATTTTTTTGATTATATTTTGTACAATAAAGGTAGTTTTAATCTTTAGAAAATCTTTAGAAATATAAAAAGAAAATATTTATAAATCATCTCTATACTTTAAGACAAGAGGTGAGGAAGATGGAAAGACTTAACAAAATTATTTTAATAAGCTGTATTTATGCAGGATATATATGTATTAGTTTTGCATTGTTTTCAATGCTTAAATAAGGAGTAAAAAGGGAATGGAAAAATATCATGTATTAGTTGTCGAAGATGACGTAGAAATTGCTAAGGCAATTGAAATTTATTTACAAAATCAAGGTTATGATGTCTTTGTTGGAAATGATGGATTAGAAGGATTAGAAATCGTTGAAAAAGAAACGATTCATTTAGCAATTGTTGACATAATGATGCCACGTATGGATGGTTTAACAATGGTTTCTAAATTAAGGGAAAAATATGATTTTCCAGTGATTTTTCTTTCAGCAAAATCAGAAGATATTGATAAAATTATGGGGCTTAATTTAGGTGGAGATGATTATGTGACAAAGCCATTTGTACCAATGGAATTAATGGCACGTGTTCGTTCACAACTTAGACGTTATGGACGTTATTTAGATGCTACTGCCCCTAAAGAAAGTGATCATATTTATTTATGTGGTGGACTTGAACTTAATGTAGATACTAAAACAGTGTCAGTAGATGGCAAAAAGGTGAAAGTTACACCTATTGAATTTAAAATATTAGAATTACTTATGAAAAATGCAGGAAAAGTTTTCTCTGCTGATGATATTTATGAACGTGTATGGAATGAAGAAGCTATTAATAGTGAAACAGTCATGGTTCATGTTCGTAATTTAAGAGAAAAAATAGAAATCAATCCTAAAAAACCACAATATTTAAAAGTGGTATGGGGTGTAGGTTATAAAATTGATAAAGGTAGAGTCTAAAGTTTATGAAAACTATATAAAATCATAGGTTTTAGGACTCAAT
>UQVG01000080.1 GCA_900544435.1 uncultured Erysipelotrichaceae bacterium
TTAAATCACTGAAGATATTTTCTTTAGCTACTCTTTGTATTCCTGTAATAAAGGCGTATTTTAAAGCTTCTGAATTTTTAAGTGAACTTCTAAGTAAGGTTGCTAGACTTCCCTTGAGCTCTTGATAAAAATTTCCAGTTTTTGCTTCTATAAAAGGTGTATCATATTCATCAATAAACAACATAACATCTTTTCCATAGTATCTCTTTAAACAACGCATTAAAAATATAATGGCGTTATCCACATCATTAAGAATACCATTATTCTTATTCTTTAATCCATCTAGAATATATAAATAATCATTTTGCTCTAATTCATTTAATTGATTAAATATAAAATGATAGCGTATATATTCATTTTGTAATTGTGTTTTTATATACTTAACGATTGTTTCTTTATTTTCTTTTGCGTCTGCAAAAGAAATAAAGACCGTTGGGTATTGGTTTATTTCACTTGCATAAGGTGTTTCCATGATTTTCGTACCTTTAAAGATTTCTTTAGAATCTTTGGTAATATCAAAGAATTCTGACATCATTGACATATTAATTGTTTTACCAAATCTTCTAGGTCTTGTAACAAGCGTTACTTCAGAACCTCTTTCTAGAAAATCTTTAATCATTAAAGTTTTATCTACAAAATAATAATTTTCTTCTCTAAGCTTTCTAAAACTTTTAATTCCTGTTGGTATCTTTTTCATGTTCATCACCCTTTCGTTACTATTATAGCTTATTTCATATCCATTTACTAATTAAAAAGTGGGGATAAATCCCCACAAATTATTAAAAAACAAAATTACCATTTTCAAAGATTTTTACATGACTGCCATCTTCTAAAATACCATCAATCATTAGATCTTCTGTTCCCATCATAAAATCAACATGCACTAAAGAATCATTGACACCTTTTTCAAATAATTCTTTTTTATCCATATCAATACCACCTTTAATACATTCAGAAAAACCAATTCCTAAGGCCATATGGCATGAAGCATTTTCATCATATAAAGTATTATAAAATAATGTTTTTAATTCATTAATTGGTGAATGATAAGGAATTAAAGCAATTTCACCTAAACGTTTACTTCCTTCATCACTATCTATAATTCCTTTTAAAACTTCATATCCTTCTTTAGCACCAAAATCAATCACTTGCCCATCTTTAAAACGCAAATAAAACTCATCAACAATATTTCCACCATAACTTAAAGGTAAAGAACTAAAAACAATTCCTTCTACATCATCTTTATTAGGTGAAGTAAAGATTTCTTCTGTTGGTATATTAGGAAAATTATATACACCATTTTTTAAATAACTTCCCCCACCAGCAAATAAATAATCTTCATTTAAACCAATTGTAATTTCAGTTCCTTTACTATTTTTATAATAAAGTTTCTTTAAATTTAAACTATTTAAATAATTAACTCTCTTTTCAAAAGAACGACGATGTTGATTCCATAGTTCTACTGGATCATGTTAATCATCAATTTTAGCTGCTTTAAAAATAGCATTCCATAAACTATCTAATGCTTCTTGATTTGACATATCAGGATAAACCTTATTAGCCCATTTTTGAGTAGCTCCACCTACAATACACCAAGCATTTGTCATATTATCTGATAAATCAAAATATGTCTTACATGCCTTTTTAACTGCTCTTTGCCAATTAGAAATCTTTTTAGGTTCAATCCCTGCAAGCATTTCAGGATCTTCATCATCAATATAAAGAAAACAAGCATTCATTAAAGCATAATCATTTCTAAATGATGAAAACCATGCAGGTACTTGATTAAAATCTTCTGCTTCCATATTTTCATATTTCATACGTGTCACTTCTTCATCACTATAATGAACAACAACTTCTTTAGCACCTACAAGATATGCTTGTTTACTGACAGCTCTTACAAGTTGATAGCTTTCAATAGATGCACTAATGACAACTGTTTGTTTTTCTTGAACATTCAAACCTGATTGAACAATTAACTTAGCATATTTTTCTAATTTTGTTTCAAAACTCATTTTTCCACCTCTAATTTATCTAATTCCTTTTGCGCATCAAGATATCCCTCTTGAAGCGCTAATTGATAGTATTTTTTTGCTTTTTCTAAATCTTTAGAAATACCATCACCATAATGATACATATAACCTAACATAAAGCTTGCTTTTGAATAATGATAATTACTCGCTTGTTGATAATATTGCATAGCTTTATGTTTATCTTCTTTTTGCCCAATACCATAGAAAAACCATCTACCTAAATGATAAAAACCTTCTCTATTTTGTTTTTGACAAGCTAATAAATAATATTCATAGGCCATTTGATAATCTTTTTCCACATAAATACCATTTTCTAAATAATAAGCATATTTTACAAGTGCTGGTGAATACCCTTTTTGAGCACTTCTTAAAAGATAATCAAGCATTTCTTCTTTACTGATTTCTATTCCTTGTTCACCATAAAGAGCTAATTGATATAATGATTGTTCCTCATCATCTTTTAAAATAGCTAATTTAAAATGTTGTATTGCTTGTTTATCATCATGTTTTTCTTTAAAATACTGCCCAATCAAATAAGCTGCTAAAGCATACTGATCCTCTACTTTAGTTAACCAAGCAATCCCTTTTTCTTTATCTTGTAAAACACCTTTACCTTCTAAATAACAAACGCCTAAATAATAAAATGCTTCTCTTTCTCCAAGATTAGCTGCTTTTTGATATGCTTCAAAAGATTTCTTTTCATCTTTATCTGTTCCTATTCCTTGACCATAATAATAAGCAATAGCAAGCGTTGATTGCCCATCACCTTGTTTACTTGCTTTTAAATACCAATAAAAACTATTCTTTTCACTATCAGGATACTCACTATGCATTTCATAAAAATACCCTAAACAAAACTGTGCATTCATATAACCCATATTCGCTGCTTTTAAATAACACTCTAAAGCCTGATGGCTATCTTTTTCTACTCCTCGACCAAATTCATAACATGTAGCCATTGCTGTAATAGCCACATCCAAACCATCTTTAGCCGCTTCTTGATACCAATGAAACGCTTTAGGATAATTTTCATCACAGCCATAACCTAAATCATAAAAACGTCCTAATTTATATTTAGCAAGACTACTTCCTTCATAAGCTGCTTTTTCATAATAATATAATGCTCTTTGATAATCCTGTCTGGTTCCTTGACCATATTCATAACACTCTCCAAGGGCACAAATTGCATCGTTATGTCCTAAAGCAGCTGCTTCTTCATAACGTAAAAATGCTTCTTCTAAATCTTGATCAACACCATAGCCATTTTGTAAGAAAAAAGCTGTTGAAAATAAAGAACGTGGAAAACCTTCTTCAACACCTAAAGAATAAAGTTCAAAAGCTTTTTCATAATCTTGTTCAACATCTATTCCATATTCATAAAAATAAGCAAGATTACAAGCTGCAACAACATTTCCTAAATCACTTGCTAAACGATAATACGTCATGGCAACTTGATTGCTTTGATTGACTCCTTGGCCTTTTTCATACATATATCCTAAAACGCATAAACAATCAGAATCTTCACATTCTTCTCCTAAATGAAAACATTCTAATGCTTGATCATATTTTTTTTGATCATAATAATAAAGACCTACTTGATAATACTGATCTGGTGTTAATTCTTCTAAATCTAATTCTTCATAATGTTGATTATAAGTAAGGGCACATAAATCTATACCAATCACTTGATGATCTTCATTTTCTATTAAATATTGTTCAAATTCTTGATAATCTTCATATGTTTCCATCATTATTTGAATTGAATCTACTTGTTGTTGTAATTCTTCAATACTTGCATGATGTGAATAAACAGAAATTAATTTAATATAAGCGACTGATTGTTGATAATCATCTTTCTTTACACGAATCAATGTTTCTAATTCATAATCATTTAGAATTTCATCTATATAATAATGATGAAAAAAAGGTTCATATAAATGAATTCTTTCTTTCATAATTTCACCCCCTATTGGAATGTTATTTCTTTGCATTGACTATTCTACTAATTTCCTCAGAGAATTTTCCTAAAATAACAGTTACTTTTCCAGTTGCCTGAATAACTCCACTCGCTCCTAATTCTTTTAAAACATTCACTTTTACTAAATCATCATTTTCTACAAAAAAACGTACTTTACTTCCTTGACTTTCACTATTTTTAATATTTTCAATGCCTCCTAAAGCATGAATTAAAGCTTCTATATCAATAGGAATATCCTTTACAGTCACTTCCTTTGGTTTTTTATTTTTTAAAACCTTAGCAAAAATAAACCATACTGCAACAATCACTATAAGTGCAATTAAAACATAAATAAAATAATCTGACATATCTATTTCCTTTCTTAATAAACATTTTCTTTTATGATATATTTATAGTATACTATAAATCACTAGGGGTGACAAAATGAAAAAATATTTAGATTCTACAATTTGTTGGCCACTTGCCATCATCTTATTTATTTTATGTCTTATAAGTTGTTATACAATTAAATGTGCAGCTGGTTATATTACCTACCCTAATCCTACAGGATATTGGAGTAAACAACTCCTCTATTATATGATAGGTGTAAGCTTGATCTTTTTGATCAATCGTTTTGGAAATGACCGTATTTATTCAGGAATGTGGATTTTTTATGGTATCTTAATTGTTTTTCTAGTAGGTCTTGTTGTTCAAAGATTTGCGATTTATAAATTAGGAATGAGAATCATTCCTTTTGCGAAAGACTTAAATGGTGCTACATCATGGTATAACTTTCCAGGTTTTTCATTTCAACCTTCTGAATTTATGAAAGTTGTCATGATTATTTGTATGTCTAAAACAGTTTCTTTACATAATGAAAAATATTTAATTCATACATTTGATACTGATTTACAATTAATTGGTCGTGTTATGGCTATTGCCTTACCACCTATGTTACTCACTTACTTACAAAACGATGCCGGTGTTACCTTAATTATGGCTTTTTCAGTCGTTGTTATTTTATTTGCATCTGGAATCAATAAAAAATGGTACATTGTAGGGTGTGCTTTTGCGGCTGTTATTATCGTTATTTTTACTTACTTATTTATTTATCGCCAAGATATTTTCTCATCTATTATTACTGGTCATAAACTTGATCGTTTTTATGGATGGGTCGATCCTGAAGGAACTTATCAAAATCAAGGCTATCAACTATATAATGCGATGATGGCTTATGGAACTGCAGGACTCTTTGGACATGGATTTGATACAGTCATTATCTCTTTACAAGAAGCACACACTGACTTTATCTTTTCCGTTATTACTTTAGGTTTTGGCTTTGTTGGTGCCATTATTACTCTCATTGCAATTTTAGCTTTAGATGTTTGTATTTTATATGTTGGTTTAAAAGCAACACATCAAAGTGATAAATATTTTATTGCTGGTATTTTTGGATGTATGATCTTCCAACAATTTTGGAATATCGCTATGATTCTAGGAATACTTCCAATTACCGGAATTACACTACCATTTTTATCTTATGGTGGATCTTCACTTTTATCTTATATGATTGCTATTGGTATGTGTTTTGATATTCATCGTCAAACAAGTATTGCTAAATACAATCAAATCAATTAAAAAACTACTTCAATATAGTATAAAAAAGGATTGTTTAAGATTATTAAATTCAATCCTTTTCTTTTTATCTGATTCTTTATCTACTAACACAATAAAAGTGAACTTTTTAAGTTGTTGATTCAACTTATGCAGTTCACTTTAAAATTCTATATTTTTACAATTAACAATATCCTATATACTCAACAACATAATAATGATTACCTATTTTCTTTATTTCAATCTTTCCACCCATCTGATCAGGAATAGACCACCAACCATTATACTTTATATTATAATAAAGACTACTGCTATCAGTTTTATCAATATCTTTACATTCTTCTACTTCTATAAAAAATGATTTCCAACTATGAGTTTCACCATATATAAATTCAACAACAGCTTCTCTAGGGGTCTCATTATTTAAATTTTCAAACAAAAAATTTGTATATAATTTAATACACGTAATTACCACAATAATTACCAACATCCATTTAATATATTTTTTCAAATATGCATACTTTTTCTTCATCTTCTTTTTCCTCATTATCTATACTTTAATAAATGCAATACATATATCATCTTTAAAAGCAAAATTATTGAAAACATAAAAACAATTAAATACTATTTTAAGAAAATAGTATATGCAGCTGATAAACAAGGTAATTCAAATGGAATAAGTTCTATACCTGCAAATACAAAGAATGAAGAAATAGAATCAAAATAATATTTACAAGACGATATCATTATTCCAAGAAAAATAACTTATCTTTACAAATTATATAAGTTAAATAGGACTTCTTAATACATTTCGAAACCGCTTTCTAACTATATTATATATATCAATTATGCCTACGTCAATTAATACATAGATTATATAAGTATAGAATGGAAATTATTATGTCAAAAGCAAAAAAATAGGATGTTTGTCTGTATTTGACATAAACATCCTATTTTTTATAATGTATTTCTTGATTTGTAAAAGGATGAATAAAGCTTATTTCTACACTTTCTAAATAAAATAATTGTTTTTCTTTAGAACCATAGAGTTCATCACCTACTAATGGATGACCAATAGAAGCCATATGTACTCTTATTTGATGTGTTCTTCCTGTTACAAGTTTACATTCTACAAGTGTTTGTTGATTATGATGGGCTAATACTTTATAAAAAGTTTTTGCACTTTTCCCTTTATCACTCACTATTCTTTTAATTGAGTCTTCACTTTTTAAAATAGGTTGATCAATAACCCCTTCACCTTCTAAAATACCCTCTACTAAACAATGATAGACTCTTTTTACTTGTTTAATATCTTTTGATAACATTGCATGTGCTTGTCCACTTTTAGCAACCAACATATATCCTGAAGTTTCTTTATCTAAACGGTTGACTAAATGAATTGTACTGTTTAGACCAATTTGTTGGTAATAATACATTAAAGCATGACATAATGTATGACTTTGATATCTTTTTGTAGGTATGCAAGGCATTTGACTTTCTTTATCGATAATTAAATAATAGTCATCTTCATAAACAATTTTTAAAGGTATATTTTCTGGTTGTATCAGGGATGTTTCTTGAGGAAATATGATTTCTAAACAATCTCCTTTTTGCAATAAATATCTGACTGTTTGACTATTTCCATTTACCAGAAAATCACCATTTCTTTTTATCTTTTTAATCATTGCCTGACTAATTGGCAATTCTTTCAAGTAATCTCTTAATAATATATTTTCTTCTATCCAATATTTCATGAATTAATAAAAGCCCTTCTTACTCTTTTAATAAAAGACATTTCTTTATATTCAATAAAACGTACATACTTACGTCCAATCGTAATTTCAATACTTTCAACATCTTCTAATTGTAAATGAATGTGATCAATTCCAATTAAAGAATGATTAAAATGATTTCCCACTAATTTAATAGTTTGACTTTCATCTAAAATCAAACTAGAGCCTAAAGAACGATACGCATTATGATGAATACCTGCAACTTCTGTAAGTTGCATTAAAGGAATTCCTGGATAAATAATAGATCCTCCTAAAGATTTATTATAAGCTGTTGACCCCGATGGTGTTGAAACACATAAACCATTTCCTCTAAAGACTTCTAATAAAACATTACCAATATACACATGAATAACTTGTGCCTGTAATCCTTGATCCAATCTTAATTCATTTAAAGCATAATAAGTTTGAGATGAATCTTTTTTATTTATTTTGATTTCTAACATATATCTTTTCATAGTTTTAAATTGTCTAGAAGTTACATCTTTTATAAATTGATCTAATTCATCCACTTGGTAATCTGTATAAAAACCTAATGTTCCTGTATGTATTCCTACAAAACAACAATCAACATCTAAATATTGATGTACAGCTTCTAGAATTGTTCCATCTCCACCTATTGAAATAACTAAATCAGGATCTTTTTCATCATAAATAAAAAAGTTTTGTAAACTTTCTTTAATTTTTAAAGCTGTTTTTTTAGAAAGATCATCATTTCTTACCATTAATGCATATTTCATCTTTCTTCCCTCCATATACATGTATTATAATATATCTAAATCATTTAGGCAAAGAGGTATCCTATGGAACATTTAGAAATTGAATTTAAAATGTTATTAGAAGAAAAAATATTTAAAAAAATACTATTAGATTATCAAAATCAAATAAAAGATTCTTATGAACAAACAAAC
>UQVG01000081.1 GCA_900544435.1 uncultured Erysipelotrichaceae bacterium
TAACTTGATGAGGGAAATAGGGATTACGAACACAGACAAAACCTTCTTGAATACGATTAAAAAACCAGTCACTAAAAAAGGCAGGAATATCTGTACGATTACCAGTATTTAAGATCATCTAATCACCTCCAACAAGAGTATTATAGAATAATTATAAAAATCCATCTATAATATTTGTTGAAATGTATCAAAAATGTGGTATAATAACGTGACTAAAAAAAGAAAAAAGGAGGATTTTATGGCAACTTTTCAAGATTTTAAATTACAAGAATATTGTAATCAAGTAATTAAAGAGTTAGGTTTTAAAAAGCCAACCCCAATACAAGAAAAAGTCATTCCCCTTGTATTAAAGAATAAAGATATTATCGGGATTTCACAAACAGGGACAGGTAAATCACATGCATTTTTATTACCAATCATGTCTCGTATTGATGTCAATAAAGATTGTGTGCAAGCCGTTATTACAGCACCAACAAGAGAACTTGCTTCTCAATTATTTAATAACGCTAAAACATTTACAAAATATTTACCAGAATTACGTGTTTCATTGATTGTTGGAGGAAGTGACCGTCAAAGAGCTGTTAATAAACTTTCAACACAACCACATGTGGTTATTGGAACACCAGGACGTATCAAAGATTTATCTTTAGATGCGCAAGCTTTACAAATTACAACAGCAAAAACTTTTGTGGTGGATGAAGCAGATATGACATTAGAATTTGGTTATTTAGAAGATATTGATGCTGTGGCAGGAAAAATGGCTAATGATCTACAAATGATGGTTTTCTCAGCAACGATTCCACAAAATCTAAGACCATTTTTAAAGAAATATATGCAAAGTCCAGTTACTATTGAAATCGATAGTAAACTTGCTACAACAGCTAATGTTGAACATATTTTACTCGCAACAAAGCATCAAGATCGTTATGATGTTTTAAAGAAGATCATGGCAACAATTGATCCTTATATTTGTATTATTTTCGCTAACAAAAGAACAGAAGTATCAAAAATTACTCGTCAGTTAAGAGAAGATGGTTATAAAGTTGGTGAAATTCATGGAGATTTAGAACCACGTGAAAGAAAGAAAATGATGCGTCAAATCAATAACAATGAATATCAATATATTGTTGCAACAGATATTGCTGCACGTGGAATTGATATCGATGGTGTTTCTCATGTTATTAATATGCAATTTCCAACAGAACCTGATTTCTATATTCATCGTAGTGGACGTTCAGGGCGTGGAAACTATACAGGTATTTGTTATAGCATGTATGATACAACTGATGAAAAGAATATTGCGATTCTTGAAAGAAAAGGGATTGAATTTAAGAATATGCAACTTAAAAACGGACAATTTGTTGACTTAGGACAAAGAGAAAAACGTAAAAAACGTATTCGTCAACAAACTGAACTTGAAAAACAAGTTCAAATGATTATCCGTAAACCTAAAAAAGTGAAACCAGGATATAAAAAGAAACGTAAATATCAAGTAGAACAAGTTGTACGTAAACAAAAACGTGCAATGATTCGTGAAGATATTCGTCGTCAAAAGAAAGAACGTGCACGTCAAGCACAAATTGCTAAACGTATGGAGGAAGGCAATGATAATTGGTAGTCATGTCTCAATGTCTGGAAAAGACATGCTTTTAGGTTCAGTAAAAGAAGCTTTATCTTATGGTGCTAATACGTTTATGTTTTATACAGGAGCACCACAAAATACCAGAAGAAAAGCCATTAGTGAATTAAAGGTGGATGAGGCAAAAGCTTTAATGAAGGAAAATAACATTGATTTAAAAAATGTTGTTGTTCATGCACCTTATATCATTAATCTTGCCAATACTGTTAAAGAAGAAACTTTTGAATTAGCAGTTAACTTCTTAAAACAAGAACTTCAAAGATGTCAAGATATTGGGACATCGATTCTTGTTTTACATCCTGGAAGTCATGTAAAAGCCGGAGAAGAAGTAGGTCTTCAACAAATTATTAAAGGTTTAAATGAAGTATTAAAAGATACACCTTATCAAGGAAAGGTTGCTTTAGAAACAATGGCAGGAAAAGGCAGTGAGTTAGGAAAGACATTTGAAGAAATCAATTATTTGATTTCTCATTGTGATTATCCTGAAAAATTAGGTGTTTGTTTAGATACGTGTCATATTCATGATGCAGGTTATGATTTATCAAATTTTGATGCAATCTTAGATGAATTTGATCAAGTGATTGGTTTAGATCGTTTACTTGTTGTTCATTTAAATGATTCTAAAAATGTTAAAGGGGCTCATAAAGATCGTCATGCAAATCTTGGCTTAGGTGAGATTGGTTTTGATATTTTAAATGGGATTGCTCATAATGAAAGAATAAAAGATGTTCCTAAGATTTTAGAAACACCTTATATTGATGGTAAAGCTCCTTATAAAGAAGAAATAGATATGTTGAAAAATCAAGAATTTAGAAATATTGAATGATGATTTTGAAACAAAGATTTCAATTTTAAACTAGTGGCAACACTAGTTTTTTTCATAATTGATTGAAATAGAATAGGTAAATAATGTTCACTACAGAGTAAAAAACGATTTTGATCTATCACTTGATAGATCACCTTCAAATCTTCTTCATTTAGCTCTAATGCTTGTATTTCCTTATTGCTTCTAAAATCTTCATACGATAAAAAATGTTCAATGAATAAATTTTCCATAGTTTTACGCCTCCATAGTTATATACATATGAAAAAAAGATGGTTTTATGAATTAACCATCTTTAAAATTTCATCTTTGAGCGTTTGTACCATGTCTTCTTGTTTAACTTTTTTAATAATTTTTCCTTTTTTGATCAATAATCCTTCTTTAACACCACCGGCAATACCAATATCGGCATTTTTGGCTTCACCTGGACCGTTAACTGCACAACCCATAATGGCTACGGTAATATCTTGATGAATATTATTTAAGAAATCTTCAATTTCTTTAGCGACTGGAATTAAATCATATTGAATTCTTCCACAAGTTGGACAAGATACAAGGGTAGGAACATTTTTAATTAATCCCAATTCTTTAAGTAATGTTTTTGCGACTTTAATTTCTTCTACAGGATGATCACTTAAAGAAACACGAATCGTATTTCCAATTCCTTGATATAATAAAGTACCAATTCCTAAAGAAGATTTAATTGTTCCTCCAAGCTTTGTTCCGGCTTCTGTAACCCCTAAATGAAGGGGACAATCAAAAGTCTCACTCGCAAGTGTATAGGCCTCAATTGTAAGCATCGTATCGGAAGATTTTAAAGAAATACAATAATCATGGAAATCTAGACTTTCCAAAATATCAATATGTTTCTTTGCACTTTCAATCATTCCTTTAGCAGTAGGACGACCATATTTTTCTAAGATATCTTTTTCTAAAGAACCACTATTGACACCAATACGAATAGGAATATGATGTTCTTTACAAGATTCAACAACTGCTTTTACTTTTTCAATACTTCCAATATTTCCAGGATTAATACGAATTTTATCAATTCCTGATTCAATCGCAATCAAAGCTAAACGATAGTCAAAATGAATATCGGCAACTAAAGGAATATGCACCTGTTTTTTGATATCAGCAATCGCATATGCATCTTCTTTGTCAAAAACAGCCATTCTGACCATTTCACAACCGGCATCTTCTAATTCTTGGATTTGTTTAACGGTTGCTTCTACATTTTTGGTTTTGGTATTTGTCATGGATTGAATAATGACATGATTATTACCACCTAATGTTAAATTTCCTACTTGAAACGCTCTTGTTTCTTCTCTTTTCATTTCTATCACCTAATACTATTATAAATTATTTTACCAGCTTTTCAAATTCATTTAACAAATCTTCAAAATAATGGAAAGCATCATCATAAATAGCATCGTCTAAAGGATTGACACCAGCATGACTTAATAAGTCAACAGGAGATTCTTTTCCACCTGATTTTAAGAAGTTTAAATAACGTTCAACTTGTTGCGTGTCACCATTTAATATACGTTTAACGATAGCTAAAGCAACAGTCATTCCTAAAGTGTATTTATAAACATAATAATCATAATAGAAATGAGGAACATAATAACAAGACCAACCCACAAGTTCATCCATTTTTACATCTTCACCAAAATATTCTTGATTTAATTTTGCATAAAGATCAGTCATGATTTTAGAAGACATGGGTTCATTGTTTTTAGCCATTTCATGAAGACGATGTTCAAAGTCCGCAAACATCGGTTGTCTAAAAATAAGACCGACACAGTTTTCTAATTGTTCATACATATAATAGGCTTTTTCTTCTTTTGATGAAGCATGATCCATCATATAGTTAATAAGTAAGGTTTCATTAACGGTTGAAGCAACTTCTGCTACAAAAATACGATAATTACTATTAATATAGTCTTGATTATGACTTGATAAATAAGTATGCACACTATGACCTAATTCATGGATTATTGTTGATAATGAATTATAATCACCAATAAAGTTCATTAAGATATAAGGTTGTGTTAAATAGCTTCCACTGCTATAAGCACCACCACGTTTACCAGTAGTAGGGTAGTAATCGATCCATCTTTCATCTTTAGCACGATTAATAATAGCTAAATAATCTTTACCAAAAGGAGCTAGAGCTTGATTGATGATGTCAAAGCATTCTTCAATTGTAAATTTTTTAGAAACACTTTTTACAAGAGGAACTGATAAATCATAATTATAAAGTTCATCTAGCCCAAGAATTTCTTTTTTTAAATGATTATAGCGATGGAATAAATAACGATATTCATTATTTGCTTTATCTAAAATCTTAAAAAATAAATCGGTAGGAACATCATCGTTAAAAACACTTGCAGCAAGTGGTGAATCAAAATGACGAATATCACTATAAAAAGCATCTTTTTTCATAACCCCTGAAAGAGTTGAGGCAAAGGTATTTTCAAAACGTTGATATTCTTTAAAGAAATGATGGTAAGCTTGTTTTCTGACGTCTCCATTTTTATTCTTTAAAAATTCATTAAGTGTTGCTTGATTTAATGTTTTCTTTTGACCATTGACTTCAACATCTTCAAACTCTAAACGTAAAGAATCAAAAACCTGTTCTGCAAGTTCAGAGATATTGTCTACTTTTGCAACCAATTCTTCTTGTTCTTTATCTAATAAATGAGGTTTAAACGCTAAAGCATTTTCTAAAGAATAGCGATAAGATTTTAAACGTTCATCTTTTAAATATTCTCTTACTTTTTTATCATTTTCAACGATTTCATTATCAACAAATACAAGTTTAACACTTGATTGTTGAATCAGTGACATCACTGTAGCAAGCATTTTTTGATATTCTTGTTCTTTAGGCTCTACATCACAGTTTAAATGAGCAAAACAATAAGCTTTACTTACAAGCATTGACATTTCATCACGCTTTGATAAAAAGCGTAAAAGGGTATCAATGCTTTCAGTCATTTTTCCTTTAAATGAAGTCAATTCATCAAGTAATTGTTGGCTGACTTCTATATCATGATAAAACTCTTGAGGATCTTGATAAATTTTAGAAAGATCCCAAGTATATTTTTCTTCTATATCTTTTCTTTCCATAAATACATCTCCTTGTAATGTAAAAATATTTTACTCTTATTTTATTTCAAAGTCTATTAACATTATAATCAAGAAAAGAAAGAA
Organism: uncultured Erysipelotrichaceae bacterium; assembly: GCA_900544435.1. Taxonomy (GTDB): domain Bacteria; phylum Bacillota_I; class Bacilli_A; order Erysipelotrichales; family Coprobacillaceae; genus Faecalibacillus. The sequence continues at coordinate 5,679 of UQVG01000081.1, forward strand.
TAAACAAAAAAACCAGACAAATGTCTGGTTTCAATGATTAGATTGAGTTAACTAATTTAGCTAATTTAGATTTTTGTCTAATAGCGTAGTTTTTATGATGGATTCCTTTGTTTACATAAGAATCTAATTTGCTAGAAGCGATTACTAATGCTTTTTCAGCAGCTTCTTTATTTCCAGCTTCAACTTCAGCTCTTACGTTTTTGATTGCAGTTTTTAAAGCTGATTTATAAGAAGCGTTTTTAGCTCTTTTTTTGTTATCGTTTTTATAACGTTTGATTTGTTGTTTCATATTTGCCATGATTTTTCACCTCGCTTTGCAATTTGCCACTTCATTATATATAAAAAGTCAATGAATTGCAACAATTTTGTGTAATTTGTTGGAAATAAGGGAATAATTATGCAGGTGAGAATATGAATAAGTATAATACACATAGTGATTTAGCGAAAGAATCATTGGATTTATTAAAAGAAGGAAAACATTATCAAAGAAAGATTGAAAAAAAAGAGGACTTTTCGATTGAAACGTATGAGTTTTTAGAAGATACGGATTATTTAAAAAAAGGAAAGTATATTGAAATTTTTTTTAAAGATCATATTTCTAATATTAGTGAGCAAATAACAAAAATATTAAAAGAAATGATTGATCAAAATGAATACCCTCGTATTTTAGTTACAGGACTTGGTAATCCTTATTTAACCAGTGATGCGATTGGACCACGTACTTTAAGAGATATTCGTGTCACGCATTATTTAGATGATAGTCTTAAATTAGAAAAGCATTATTATGATATTTTGTCACTTACACCAGGTGTGATGTATCAAACAGGGGTAGAGACGGTTGAGGTGATCCAGGCAATGGTAGATCAATTTCAAATAGATTTAGTGATTGTTATTGATGCTTTATGTGCAAAAGATTATCAAAAATTAGGGCATGTTATCCAAATTAATAATGTCGGTATTCATCCTGGTAGTGGAATTGGTAATCATCGCCAAGCAATTCAAGAAGAAACCTTAGGCTGTCCAGTCATTGCGATAGGGGTTCCGACTGTTATTTATGCCAGTTCAATTGTTAAAGATGTTTTTCAATTAATGAAAGATTATTTTGGAGATGCTATTGATATAAAAAATAGATTAAAAATTGGGAAAAGAGAAAAATATGAAGGAACGCTTTCATCAAGCCAGCAACGTTATTTGTTAGGTCATATTGGGAGTCTTGATCAAGAGGAATTAGAATCTTTATTACAGGAAATATTGACACCGGTTGATCGTAATTTTGTGATGTCTGATAAACAAATTGATGAAACAGTTGAAAGGATGAGTGCTCTTCTAGCAAAGGCTCTGAATGACTTGAGGTATAATTCTTGATTTATCTCATATATTTGAATAAATACAAGGAGAGCGCCTATGAAAATAAAAGTATCTATTCAAATTATTTTCAAAATAATGATCATTGTTTTAATGATTATCTATTTACCTTCTTATAGTCATCAAAATGTGAAAGTTTTTAAAGCAATTTCAACAACGGAAGCTTTGCAGACAAGCGTACCAGTTACCTCAAGTAAAAAAATTCATCTTTATAATACACATCAAGGAGAAGAATATGTTGGATATAATGTAAAAGAGGGAGCAAGTTATTTAAAGGATTGTTTAACAAAAGAAGGTTATTTTTGTGATGTTGAACAAAATGATTTTGAAAATTATAAAAATATACATCGCATTGCATATAATCAATCTTATGTTGTTTCAAAGATGTATTTAGAAAATTCTTTAAGAGAAAATGGTCAATATGATTTAGTTATTGATTTTCATCGAGATAGTCTCAATAAAAAATATTCAACGCTTGTTTATAATCAAAAAAGTTATGCCAAGATTTTATTTGTGGTAGGAAAAAGTAGTGGAAAATTTGATATGGTCAATCAATTATCTACAGAACTTTCTAATAGAGCAAATGAAAAAGTGCCTGGTTTATCTAAAGGAATTATGGTAAAAAGAAATCACTATAATCAAGGAATTTGTGATCATACAGTTTTAATTGAATTTGGAGGACAAAGTAATACGAAAGAAGAAGTCCAAAATACAATCGAAGTGATGTCTCAAGTAATCAAGGAGTATTTACAATGAAAGAACTTTTAATTGATTTTACAATGGTCGGTTTATTATTGTTTTGTATGAATGGTTTATTGAAATTCTTCATACATTTTACTTGCCTGAATGCCTTCGTTATTTTGATATTTACTTTTATACATTTTGGAGCAATCTCCTAAAATCGTATGATAAAATATTTGACATATTTCGACGTTCGGATATATCCGTACCGGTTGAATACAAGATATTTCCAGAGTCCAATAACCCGAAAAACCCACATCTCCGAAACCGGCGGTGACATGTATATATATTCCCAGACGTCCGATCGACGATCTGCCTTCGAGCATCGGGACATGATTCAGGGTTTTGGTATATTCGACGGTTCTGCCGAGATACACGATTCCGGGCTCGAGCACCAGGCCCTCGGGAGGAATCGAGATGGTCTTGGTCTCATTTTTAACTTTCATGTCCAATAC
>UQVG01000082.1 GCA_900544435.1 uncultured Erysipelotrichaceae bacterium
TATCGTTAATTTATAGTGCATTCTTTTCGGTGTAAAAGGAAGAGGTTGTAACGAATTAGAGTAATTTTTACTCTAAAGATGTGATACCTCTTTTTAAAATTATTTCAAATTCAGCTTATGATTTTATAATATCAAAATACCGTTGTCTTCTCTTGATTATTTAGGTTATCATTTAAAAGAATATTAAATTGTTATCTCTTAAAATATTTGCTTTTTAATTTGAGTTTGTGTATACGACATTCTATAATTTTTGTTGGGGATTAACTATCTGGTGATTTTTTATACCAAATTTATTTCATGTATATAATGATTAAAGAATATCAAATGGGAAGGAACAAATTCAAAAACTAAAATAATCCTAAAAAATGTTTCGAGGATGAGAGATGGAATTATATTTCAATAAATAAGAAATCTCTACCTACTTCTTCACTGCAATCATAGACAATTAAAAAACTTGGAAGAAAATGTGTCGAGTATAAAAAGAAATAGTAAAAACAATTTGATAAAATAAGCTTAAATAAGCTAAATATAAAAGGTAGAAATCAGTGCTTATTATATTATCATCACTATATTTCTACCTTTATTTGATAACTAACTTGCCAAGAGATTAAAATTAAAATTAGTTTTCACCCTAGTTTGAATTAAAGCATTAAGATATTTGGCAATTTACTAGTTTTAAAAATTATTTTATTTTGCTAAAGTTTTTTGAAAATTATTTTTGATTTTATGCCTGGTTTGTTTAAAACATTTATCATTTGACTTACAAAGTTGATTCATTCCAATTGACGTAGCAATCTAAAACTTTTTGTCCTATTATGTTATTTTTATTCTCAATCTGATCGATGAGTATATTGGCTGCTTCCATACCTTCTTCAAAAGCAGGCTGTACAATTGTTGAAATAGCTGGTGATGAAAAATTGACCCACTCCATATTATCAAATCCTAGCAGACCAATATTAGGCATTCTTTTTCTATGATGTTTCATGGCTAAGAAAACTGTTGGCAGTGCCCAGCAATTTGGAACGAAAACTAAAGATTTTTTATTTAAGTCCAAACGTTCATCTAAAAAATCAGCAATAACTTCCGGTTTCACTTTATCGTTTTCTATTGTTAAAAATTCATATGTTTTTGAATGATCTGCCAGTGCATCAATAAATCCGCTAGTTCTTTCTAATCTAGTACTAATGAGTTGTGGATCGGCAGTAATCATATAGAAATCTTCGTAGCCTTTTTCTATACATTTTACAATTGCATCATAAGTTGCTTCGTAATTATTAGTTTTCACCCATTTTGTTTTCATATCGTATAGTTTACTATCAAAGAAAACAGTTGGTATTCCTTTTTCGCTTATTTTTTTTGTTAGTTTTCTAAATTGTGAAGAAGGTTGAATAATTAATCCATCAATTCTCATGCTCATCATTCTTTCTAAATAACTTTCTTCTCTTTCTTTATTGTAGTCACTATTTCCAACGATAATCTGATAACCTTTTTCACTGGCAGAAGCTTCTATTCCCTTTACAATCTGATTTGAAAAAGAATTTGTAATATCCCCAATTAATACACCAATTAATTTACTATTCTTTGAATTCAGACTTCTAGCTACTAAACTTGGGCGATAATTTGTTTCTTCAATGACTTTTTCAATTTTATTTTTTGTGGCTTCTGACATTTTCTCAAACTTTCCATTTAAATAAAATGAAACAGTTGTTTTAGATGTATTTGATAGTTTAGCAATGTCATTTATAGTTATTTTATGTGCGATAAAAACCCCTCCCTTATTAAATATTATACAGAAAAAAAGCTTATATATCAAATTATTTCAATTAGTAACTTTTTGATTTAAGTCAATGTGTAATATGAATAATTGTCAAAGATAGCATATCTTGAGTAGTATATTATATACATTTTATTTTATAATTGTATATGTTGCACCATAGACTGCGTTATAGTATGAAATATTTCATTAAAAAATAGTATTTTGAATGTTTACAAAATAATTTTTCATAGACCATCTGACACACTAGAAAAAAATATTGTTTTAAATCCGTTTTTTTGGTTTTAAAATGCTATTTTAAAAAACTTCATTTTTTATATTGATATATAATGATATTGTCAATTCAATACGGAGGTTATATATCATGTCTAAAAACTGTGCTAAGCATAAACTATTACATACGTAATACTTAGGAGGTCCTTGGTAAATTTACCTTCTAAAACTAAAAAGACCTATAAAAAGAAATATTTAACTGAAGCTAAACTAAAAGGATATATTCATAAACTTGCCAACGAACAACAAAGTGAAATTGATAAGGCTATTGAAGAATATAATCGAAGAATGGAAGAACAATTACTGGTATAAAGGTTACAAGGTAAATTTACCTTGTAGGAAGGAGATGCATGGATAAGAAGAAAATATTGATATCCTGGGTAGTGAGTTTATTTGTTGTGTATTTTATAGGAATGCAGCTTGCATATCTATTTTCAGGTAATGTTGGAATTACTGTAAATCCAAAGTATCTGGTTATTAATAGTTCGTATTTTATAGGATTGACGATGTTTACATTAATAATACCTTTATTTTTATTGATGAATAAAATGAATGATAAAGATACAAGTGATAAGGATAACTATTCATCATTAACAGATATGGATTACTATAAGAAACAGATGACGCCATTATACTTTGATAAGCAGTGTCACATTACAACATCGCCGATGGATTTAAGAGTTAAGAAGTTTAATAGCTATTTGAATATGAGATTACCAACTAAGTCTGCTCATGATAAGAGTGGACTTATTTTTATGTCTTATAAAGATCATGTCTATGTTGATGACAGTGATTCTCATAGCTTAATTATTGGTTCTTCTGGCTCAGGTAAATCATTTAGTTTTATGCTACCAATGTTATGTCTGATGGCAATGACAGGTGAATCGGGATTGACGGTAGACATTAAAGGTGAATTATCAGAGAAGACTGCTGAACTGTTTAAATCACAAGGCTATGATGTTTATTTTATTGATTTCATTGATCCAGATAACAGTGATTGCTGGAATCCACTATATTTAGGTGCAAGTGAATATGTAAGACAGTTGGCTATTCAAAATGAACAGTTAGAACGCTATCACAGGATGAAAGATGAAATAGATAAAGAATATCAGACTTTATATGGTGATGGTGCTATACCAAATTATGAATCTTATTTTGGTGCAAATGATGCTGGTGATTATATTTATGACAAATATCGACAAGAATTCAGAACAACAGCTGATTTTTCATCAGCTCAGGAATATTTCAGAGATGTTGTACAAGCTATTACTTCAGGCAAAAAAGAAGCAAATGAAGATAACTTTTGGAATGAAGAAGCTGGTCGTGTATTAGAAGGATATATTCATTTACTGGCTGAAAGTGGCAATATTGATGTCATCAATATACCTGCAGTCGCTAGAGTGATGCTTGAAGGTGATGAAGTCAAAAAGAAAACATCACGAGGTAATATTTCCTGGTTAGAGTATTACTTACAAAATCATAAAACAAACAGTGATCTAAGTAAGGAAAAGCTAATGTCTTATGTAGACAGTGCTGAACAAACAAGAAAGTCATCACGAAATGTCCTTACTAAACATTTAAACAGTATTGTTACTAATGATGCGATAAAAAAGATGCTATCTAATAATGATATCGATCTAGAGAATATTGGTAATAAAAAGACAATGATTTATTTGAAGGTGCATGATGAAAAGCAAACATATTATCCATTAGTTACATTATTTATTAAACAGTTATGGCAAAGCCTTGTTAAGACTGCAAGATCATCACCTAATCTTAGGTTGCCTATACCATTTCATATTATGTTCGATGAAATGGGGCAGTTCCCAGCTTTTGATGAAATTACGAATGTATTAACTGCAGGTCGTTCAAGAGGTGTAAGACTGACTGCTGTTGTTCAGGGATATGATCAGTTAGATAATGCCTATGGCAAAAATACTGCCAAGACAATCAAGAACAATGCCAAGAATACTGTGTATCTTTTAAGTGGGGATTATGAAACATTAGATGAACTATCTAAACGATGTGGATCACATTATATTACAAGAAATGGTAGAAAAGAATTAGAAAGGGTAATAACACCTGATAGATTACAGAACTTTAAATTTGGTGAAGCTTTAATTCTTAGACAAAGAGAAAAAGCTTTTATCACTAAGGTAATTCCATTTAATCAGTATGTATTCTATCCATCACTTGTAGATTACAAACTTAGATATGTTGCAAAGAAAGAACCAAAATACTTCAGTATTATGGATGATATAAAGGAGAAGGAAAATAGTGGAAGATAATAAAATTAGTACGTTTTTACTAAATCGAGGTATTGATCCGTCAGTACCTCTTTTAAATTTGGAAGAAGAAGTTTTAGGAGATATCAAGCAGCATGATATTTTTACTGGAACTTCTTTTGAATTGTTAAGAATTAAAAATCAGATTAAAGGTCAGAAAAAAGAAATGGTGATGCGAAACTGCATTGTTGAAAATGTCAATGTCAGGGCATTAACAATCTCTGGTAAATGTACCTTCTATAACTGCACATTTAATAATGTCGTGTTTACCACATGCTCATTACCTAACTGTTGCTTTTATCACTGTACTTTTAAAGATTGTGCAATTGTTGAATCAACACTAAGTTCAGTCTTGTTTGTAAACTGTATTGGCTTAGAAGAAGTAGACTTTAAAGGCAATAACCTAAGCAATATGAAAGTGATTGGTAGTAGTTTAAAAGCTGCTGCATTAGAAGAACAAGGAAACAAGGTTGAAGGTGCTTATATCAGAGAAGAATCATTTATGACAGGAGTAGAAGAAAAAGTGGAAGAACATAAAGATGTTGGAATTACAACAAGACAGACAGTAGAAAAAGTTACCTATAAAAATGAATCTTTTGGACTTAAGGAATTGAAGAATACATTGTTTAGTGAATGTGTATTTATTTCCTGTGAGTTTGATAAGAATATGCAGTTAGATGCTAGTACAGACTTTATAAACTGTACTTTTAAGAATATAGCTTTAGATATGGTGATGTTTCAAAAGGTCATCTTTGATTATTCAATTTTTGAAAATGTCTTAATGTCATCAAAGTTTTTACATTGCAGTTTTGTGGAATGTCAATTTAAATCATTAAACTTTAGTGATGATGTAGCATTTACATCATGTAACTTTGCTTTATCTAATGCTTCTGAAATATTTGATATGAATAAACAGCATATGGCAAACACTGAATTAAATAGAAAAGAAGTTGAAGAAGACGAACAACTAAATATTCTTTTAGATGCATTGTATACGCTCCTTAAAGATAGAGATAAGGAATTACAGAGAAGTTTAAGATTACTTGATCGAGATGCAGTAACAAAGGATATCATGGCGGATTACCTAATGAACTTGAATGATCGTCAGTATATTGAATTTATTAGTGAAGTAGGAACAAGAAGAAGGGATGAAGATGATGAATAATTTAGATCCAGTAATTATTAATTATAAGAACTTAACGCCTGAAGATAAAAGAATCATTCAGGCTAAGCTAAGTGTATTAGGTTTAATTACAAATGCGAAGGATGAATATAAAGAAGACATTAAGGGTAAAACTGCCTTAACAAGATTAATGTATGAAAGTGCAATTGAAGCAGCAGAAGAACTAGAAGATAAAGTAAAACTATCAATTATTATGAGTATGGCAGATATGATTGATGGTTATGATCATTTGGTAGAAGATCAGGATACAGATGATTATTTCTATGGATTGGAGTGTGATGACAATGAATAAGCAGTTCGATATCTTTTCAAAGATGAAGATTACAGAAATGTGTAAGACAATTCATGATATGACTTATACCTATATAAATCCTGAAACAAAACAACCTACTGATGTACCGGCAAAGCATTATCAGGATATTTTAAAACAGCCAGTTGAAGTCATGGTTGAAGATCAGGTAAAGAAGCAATTCTTAAATATCATGTATAAACAGTTGAAGAATTTAAAGGAAGAAGAACCACATTTATTCTATCAGTCATTATTACTTTTAGATGTTGGTAAAGCACCTGATGCACTAGCAATCAATGAAGAAATTGCTTTAAAGATGACAGCAGATAAGATGATTGAAGACGAAAATAAACCAAAGAGGAAAACTGAACCTAAGTTTCAGGTCAATAATACAAAATATATAGAAACATTTGACAGTATCAAAGAAGATGACAGTATTATGGCAGAACTATTTGATACGATGGAAATTAAGGAAGATGATGGATTCTTCCTATCATAATGAAAGGAGAAGGTTACAAGGTAAATTTACCTTGTAACTGTTTTTATTTATGGAACTAGTTTTAACAGCAATATTTGCAAAGAAGGATTCAATGCTTTCTTTCTATGAAGATAATGAAAATCATGATTACTTGTATATCTACGATTCAAAGGATGATGCCTATCTAAAAGTACCAGAATGGGATTATAGTTTTGATGATTACGAACTGGATTATCTAGAACAGGGCTATAACATTGTCTATATGCCAGATAGCACCCATGCAGCCTATTGGACATTAATTGATCGTTATTATGATGAAATTGAACATCGAGAAGGATTAATCAGATATTTGGATTACTGTAAAACACATCATATCTATCATGATTATCTAATGGAATCATGTGAATGTGAACTACCAGATATCTTTGAATACGAAGAGGATCCATATACTTATGAGCCAGAAATTAGATAATATACTTTCAACCTATAGTTATGATGCAAGACAAAAAAATCAGTTAAGACTTGCTGATGAAAAAGGCTTGGATATTAATGTCATTAAAGATCCTCGATATGACTGGCAACAGATGAGAGAAATAGCATTAGCAATGGAGTTTGGACTTGATCCAGCTCCACTGTGTAATCCTAATATTTCATCGGAAGCAATGGAAAACATTAGAATTCATCTATTTGAAAATCAAGGTGTCTATGAAAATGCGAAAGCTGATATTCATTTAAAAAGAACCAGGATAATAACAATCATCATTTTTATAGCATTATTACTATCATCAATAGCAGCTATATTATACGCAAAGAAAGACTACATCATGGCTTATTATGAAAATATTGATTTAACACTTACAGATGATCACATTACATTATCTTATGGTGATACCTTTCATCCAATTGACTACGTAAAGGAATATGATGAAAAGAACACAATCACATTACCAAAGCTTCAGAAGATGGACCAACTAACTGATTATGAATATGTCTATGAAGTTAGTAATGGAGTAAAGACAGTAACAAAAACTTTAATTGTTACAGTCATAGATGATCAAAAGCCAACTATCAATCTAAAACAACAAGAAGTAACATTAACTCAAGGTGATATTTTCAATCCATTAGATTATGTTGCTTCAGTCAATGATAACTACAGTAAATTAAAAAGTGAAGACATTACTTTTGAAGGTGATGTAGATACAAATCAACAAGGTAAATTTACCTTCCAGTATATCTTGAAAGATTCTTCAAATAATAAAACAACTGCAACACTAAATGTAACAGTTAAAGAAAAGCCAAAACCAGTAAATCAATCACCAAATACAAATAATTCCACTCCAATTAAACCCAATCAAACCACACAACATCAACAACAATCCAATAAACCAAAACCAACAAGTAAAGTATTTTATATCAGAGACTACAATTACGATATTGCATCATGTAAGAATGCAGCAGTTTCTTATATGGATAATCAATTACATTCAACATCAGCAACATATGGTGAACTACAACCATATCAGGAAGGTGGAACTACGGTAGGTTACAAAGTTGTATTCAAATAAATTTGATAATGATATTTAATGGTTGTAATATAGAAACAATAAGGAGATGTAGTTGTATGATATTTGATGAATGTTCTGAAGAAATGATTACCCTTCAAGTTGATTGTGTTATGCAGCAACTAAAGGCTTTAGCTTTATTATTTGAAAATGGCTTACAAGATAAGATAGATATTGATTCTTATTTAAATGGGGTAGTGGCAATTCTAATTGATCTTGAAAAGGAAGAATTATCTAATGATAAATTAGAAAGGGTTAGGTCCATTGAAGAAACGATTATTAGTTGGCAAAATGATATCATCGATGGAGATTTTGCAAACTTGAATAATCCAAAAGATTATGCTTTA
>UQVG01000083.1 GCA_900544435.1 uncultured Erysipelotrichaceae bacterium
GCTAAAGTGAAAAGTTAAATTCCACTTTAAAAAAATGAAAAATAAAAGTAGAATTTACTCTTTCAGAAAGCAGATTTTATAAGAATATTAGGTGATTTGCCTGATATTCTTTTTATTTTGATGGTTGAATTTAGTCTTTCATGTGATTGAAAACCAAATTTTGTTATGAAAGAGTACTATTTTGGGGCACATTAAAGCTGTGCATTTTTGTCAATTTTTTTTGAGTGTAAGACTAAAATCCACTTGAATAAAGTATTGAACTGTCAATCTGTATACCCATTTTCATACATTCTCTGAATGATTTTAATCTTTTAATAAGTAAGGTTTTAAAACAATATTGTCTTTGTTGATTCTTTCAATTCCAAAATCTTTGAATTTTTGATAAAGTGCAGGATTCATAAATTCCATTACTTCTAATGGTGATTTACCTTTTAAATGTTCTTTTGATTGAGAATTGATATGTGAGACTATTAGATTTGCTTTTTCCTGACTGTTAAGTCCTAAATCTTTTAAATCATTTTCTTTTGGACAAATATAGCGGATTTCTTTATGATTGTTTTCTAAACTTCCTTTTTGACCAGAAGCCATTGGATCACAATAGAAGATTCGTGTACGTCTTGATTCATTTTCTTCTTTTTCAAACCCTTCAGCATCACAAAATTCACTTCCTCTATCAGTCTTTATAATGGCAACTTCTTCACTGAAAAGGTCTTTCCCTAAGATCTTTTCTAAAAAATCGACTCCTTCGACCATTGATTTCGCCGTTTTTTCTTCTTGATAGACGATAAACATGAAAGAATAGTCTAAAAATTTAAATGTTTGCATGAAAGGACCTGTAGAACCATTATTGTAGACCGTATCCATTTCAACAACGCTTAGATTTTTATTTTCTGTTGTATAATTAATAAAGTCATCGTATGTACGACCATTCAAATACTTTTTATCTTCTCTTTTTTTATATTTATTAGAAGCCTTTTTGGTTATTTTTCTTTTTGTTTTGATTCTAAGATCGATATCGAGAAGTCCAAATTCTCTAAAGATACCATTTTCAATATAGTTGTAGAGTGTTTTTTCAGAAATATTCAATTCAGGATGATTGGTAACGATATGATAGGGAGAATGCCCGGCTTTAATAAGCGGAACGATAATATCAGCCATAGCTTTGCATTCTTCATATGACATATTGATACCAGTTCTAGAATCAACAAGGTCTTCTCTATATTTTTTATGAGAAAAATCAGCCTTGTATCTATACTTATCATAGCGACAATGCGTATATTTAGAACAGCCGTTACATGCACCAGGAGAACGATCACGACGATTGCAGGTGAAAGGTTTAAAATCAGCACAATTGTCACAGACATGATTGTGAGAACAGTTTTTCATATTAGCACAATTAATTTTATAAGAAGATTTGTGAACAAGTTCTCTATGTTTTTTGATTTCTTTACCAACAGTAGACTTGTCCTTGCCGATGGTAAGAGCGATAGCAGCTTTAGTAGAGCCGTTTTCGATACCTTTTTCAATGATGATTCTTTCTTGAACAGTAAGATGTAAATTTTTATTGTTAGAAGACATGATAATCTACCTTTCATGAAAATGGAAAACAGATATCAGGTAAATTATACAGGTGAAAGAGTAAATTCCACAAAAGAAGTGTAAAAGTAAGTTCAACTGTAAGAGTAAATTCAACTGGAAGCTTGTGAAAGACTAAAATCCACTTTGTCATATCTAAAGTGGAATTTAACTTTTCACTTTAGATTAAGTATTTAAAATTAATTTAAGGTTGTTTGAATAGATATCATTTGATAAAATGAATTCATAAAAGGGAGTAGCTTGCCAAATAATTGGTTCACTTCTTCGTCAGTACAGTTATAAAATTTATAACTCGGAAAGTGATTGAATAGCGAGACTTTTACTGCAATGCAGTAGGAGTCCGCTTTTTTTATACCTACTGCAAAATAAAAGGAAGGGGTCATCATGATGATTAAACACATTATTATTTTATTAGTAGGTTTTATTTTCCTCGTAAAAGGAGCTGATTGGTTTGTAGAAGGAGCCGCAAACATCGCTAGAAAATTGGGTATTCCTCAATTAATCATTGGTCTTACAATTGTAGCCATGGGAACAAGTATGCCTGAAGCAGCTGTTAGTATTACTGCTGCCATGCAACAAAATGCCGGTATTACTATTGGAAATGTTGTAGGGAGTAATATCTTAAATATTTTTATTATTTTAGGTATTACTTCTCTTATAACGAATGTCAAAATACAAAAATCAACCATTCGTTATGAAATTCCCTTTATGATTTTTATAACAATTATCTTAATTATCTTTGGTATAACGGATATGAAAATTACTTTTCTTGAAGGTATTTTCCTTTGGATTCTTTTTATTGTTTATCTTGCCTATTTATTTATGATGGCAAAAAATGGTGAAAATCAAGAAGAAGAAAAAAATATGCCTATTTGGAAATGTCTTCTCTTTATTCTTATTGGGGGAATCCTTGTTGTTAAAGGAAGTGACTTTGCAGTAAGTGGAGCCAGTGCCATTGCTAGATATTTCGGTATGAGTGAACGATTTATTGGTTTAACGATTGTTGCTTTTGGTACATCACTTCCTGAGCTTGTTACTTCTGTAACAGCTGCTAAACGTGGTAATGCTGGGATTGCGATTGGAAATATTGTAGGAAGTAATATTTTTAATATTCTTTTTGTTATTGGAACAACGTCTCTTATTTGTAGTGTTCCTTTTGAAAGTAAGTTTATTATTGATTCTATGATTGCAGTAATAGCTGGAATAGTTTTATGGTTTGGTACAATGAAACACCAAGAATTAAGAAAACCTTGTGGAATTATTATGCTTCTTTGTTATGGACTTTATTTTATGTATTTGTGTTTGTTGTAAATTCTATTTACAAAAGAATTGCATAATAAATTAGAAAATGTAAACGTCTCTCCGTTTACATTTTTTTATATTTCAAAACTTTTTAAAATCAATAAACTAGGATGTGAGGTGAGGATGATGAGTCAAAGAAAAGAAAAAGTGAGAACATTGCATAAACAAGGTTACAATTGTGCACAAGCATTTTTATGTAGTTATCAAGAGCTTTTAAAGCTAGATGAAAAAGAACTTTTTAAATTAGCAGAAGGGCTTGGAAGAGGCATTGCGGGATTAGAAGAAATATGTTGTATTCCAATACTTATGGCAATGATTTGTTCCTATTTAGAAACCAGTGATGGAAATGTAGATCATCCCAAGTCAAAACTTAAAAGTTATGCTTGTGGTAAATGTTTGGCCATGGATTTCAAAGAACAAGTAGGAAGTCTTTGTTGTCATAAACTTTTAAAAGAAAATAAAGAGAAGAAAAGATCTTGTAGTGACTTATTAGAAAAAGGCGTTGCTATTTTAGATGAATGTTTGAAATAAAAAAGAAGAACTAATCTTCTTTAAGATGTTCTTCTATGATTTCATTATCTATTTCACGATTAAGTTCCACTCTTTTAGCCACGTTGATTTTATAATCTAAGTTTGCTTGATAGTTTAAAGAAAATAAACATGAATAAAGAATATTTAAAACAATATTCATGGATTCTAATGAAGTAAATCCTGCAATCTTAGAAAATGATTTTTCTCTAGTAGAAACATTTAATGATACAGTAGCTAGATCCGATAAGCTGTTTTTACCAAGACTGGTAATCGCAATGATCGGTACCTTATTTTCTTTTAAAAAGTTTGCTGTTTTTAAAAGAGTAGGGGTTTCTCCTGAATAAGATAAACAAATGGCACATTCATCACTTGTGGTCATAATAGCATCTTGGAATTGATTATCTTGTACAGGCTCAATATACGCTTTTTTATGAATACGATTTAATTTAAAAACAAATTCTTCTCCAATGAAGTTTAAATTGGCAATGGCAAAGACCTTTACAACATTGGCTTTTCTTAATATTTGAATAGCTTTTTGTAACGTATCGTGATGAATTAAAGAAGCAGTATCTTTTGCACTTTCTATATGTAATTGAGTTATTTTATGAGCAATTTGCATCATGGTATCTTGATTGGTAAAAGGATAATTAGGATCTATTTTTTGAAAATGATTATTTAAATAAATGACTTCATCAAGATAGGCTTCTTTTAAATCCGACCATCCTTGAAATCCTAATTTATGAGCAATACGAATTACTGTAGAAGGTGCTGTATAGGTTTCATCCCCAATCATTTTGGTAGAATAATCTTTAATTTTTTCTTGTTTTTCTAGAATAAAATCAATAATTGTTCGTTCATTATATGAAAAGATATCTTGTTTCATTTGTTCTTGCAAAAGCATATCATCACCTCTTTTCTATTATATAAGAAAAAAGTATTTTAAGGAGGAAAAAATGAATTTTTTTAAACATTATAAAAACAGTTATTTAAGTTATTTCTTAATGTATTTCTTCTTTTTCTTTTGTTTAGCGTTCTTCTCAGGATTTATTTCTGTCTATTTAATGGATCAAGGATATAGTGCTTCAGAGGTTAGTTTTGTTGTTTCTTGTTCCTTTGTCTTATCCGTTATTGTTCAACCTTTTATTGGTAAATTGAATGATCAATATGAATCAAGATATGTCAATAGTCTCTTACTATTGATTGCAGGAGTGTCTGGAATCATCTTTATCTTTTTAAAAAATATTTATTTGATTGCTCTTGTTTATAGTTTAGTATTAGCCATTACTAATGGCACAAATCCTATTATTGAAAGAATGGCTGTCTTATCACGATTTAAATATGGTTCGATTCGTGTGTGGGCAACGATAGGTTATGCTGTGGCAACTATGATTTCAGGATTTCTTTATAAAAACATTGGACCTTATAGTCTTTATGTTTTCTTTGCGATAGGGGAGTTATTATGTGTTATTGGGATTTTAGGTACACATAGTATTTTACCACCTGTTGAAAAAACAGAAGAAAAGGTTTCGATGGCATCTGTTTTTCGCCATAAACATATACCTTATTATTTAATTATTGTTTGTTTATTTTATGGCATTACTAATGTTCATCATCTTTATTTACCTGCTATGTTGAAACAAAGCGGATTACCGATCAACAATGTATCAACCGTGATTTTCTTTTCTACATTATCAGAAGTACCTGTTATTTTATTATCACGTTTTTATATGAATCGTTTTACCAATAAACAATTATTAATGAGTGTCTTTGTTTTACTTTTTGTCCAATTCTTTACTTTTAGTTTTATTTCATCACTCATTATTCAAATTATTATTGTTTTTCTTACAAAAACCGTTGCAACTATGGCTTTTGTCATGATTAATTTAAGAATTATTTCAACCATTGTTGATAATGCAAGACAAAATACCGCATTATCTCTTGTTTCTGCTTGTAAAAGCTTTTCATCAATTTTATTTCAAATGTTGGCAGGATATTTAATTGATTTTACTGGTTATCAAATGTTTTATTTTGTTTTATTTATTTGTAGTGTGATTGGTATGATTCTTGTTTTCTTCTTTAAAGTACCAACCAATAAAGATTTAAAAGTATTTCATTAGGAGGTTTTTATGTTAAAACGTTATAAGAATAGTTATTTAAGTTATTTTCTCATGTATAATTTCTATTATTTATCATGGGCTGTATTTTCAGCATTAATTTCAGTTTATTTATTAGGTAAAGGCTTTAAAGCAAGTGAAGTTTCACTTGTTGTTTCAACTTCTTTTTTAACATCTATGATTTTTCAACCTGTCATTGGAATGTTAAGTGATCGTTTTGATGTTAAAAAAGTAAACTTTGTCCTATTTGGTTTAGCCGCTATTGGTGGATTTGCCTTTATGTTTGCAGATAATTTAATAACAATTACTATTGGTTATAGTTTTGTCTTAACTTTAATTAATGGAACAAATCCAGTCATGGAAAAGATTGCTTCTTCATCTCCTTATCAATATGGAAAGATAAGAATTTGGGGAACGATTGGTTATGCCATTGGTTCATGGCTTGCTGGAATTATTTATCAATGGATCTCACCAGCAGCTATCTTTGTTTGTTTTGTCATAACAATGATTCTTTGTATCATTGGTTTACTAGGGACACAAACACCAGATGATTTAGCTCAAGAAAAAGAAGAAAAAACAAAAACAAGTACGCTTTTACATAATCATCAATATCTTTATTATTTAATCATTGCTGCTATTTTCCAAGGAATTACCAATATGGCCAATACTTACATTCCTGCGATGTTTCAAAATGACGGTTTGCCAGTAGATCTTGTTTCAACAATTTTATCGTTTGCGGTTTTATGTGAAGCACCCATTGTTTTATTTTCACATAAATTCATGGATAAACTTGCTAATAAAAAGTTGCTGATTATTGCTTATACAATGATTACAATTCAATTTTTATGTTATGCTTTTAATGTTTGGTTACCTCTTAAAGTCCTTGTGACTTTACTTACAAAACATCCTTCAGGAATGTTATATATCATGATCAACTTAAAGATTGTTAGTACCCTTGTACCAAAGGAACATCAAATTACAGCACTTGCTTTTGTCCAAACTTTAAGAAATTTAAGTTCAATTATTTTTCAAAATATTGCCGGACAAATCTTAGATGTTTCTTCTTATCAAGTTCTATTTGCTTTATCAGTCATTGTAATCATTATTGGTTTTATCCTTGTAGTATTCTTTAAAGTACCATCTGGAAAAGATCAAAAATTATTTAACTAAAAATTTTCCCTATTTCAAACTGGAATAGGGGTTTCTTTTTCTTTTAATTTCTATAATAATAAAACTAGAAAGAGTTGAGAAATATGAATGAAGATTTAATCTATCAAGTATTAGAAACAGTAAATGAAATACCAAAAGGATGCGTAGCTACTTATGGACAAATAGCCCGTTTGATTGGTCGTGAAAGAAATAGTCGTTTAGTAGGAAAGGTACTTGCCAATGCCTCTTATTATGGTAACTATCCTTGTCATCGTGTCGTTAATCATGCAGGAAGGCTTGTCCCTGGATGGGAGGAACAAAGGATTCTTCTTGAAAATGAAGGTATTACTTTTAAAAAAGAAAATTATGTTGATTTAAAAAAACATCAATGGAAATGTTAAAAAGCGCCTAAGCGCTTTTTTAAATACTTTCTTTATATTCTTTTCCCCATTGAGCCATAACAGAAATTACAGGCCTCATTGATTCTCCCAAATCAGTAAGTTTATATTCCACACGAGGTGGTACTTCAGGATAAGCAATACGTTCTACAATACCATCTTCTACCATTGATTTTAAAGATTCTGTTAATACTTTTTGTGAAATATCCGGTAATGATTTTTTTAATTCTCCATTACGTTTTGTCCCTGTTAATAAATCTCTTAAAATAAGTAATTTCCACTTACTTCCAATTAAAGAAACCGTTGTTGCAACAGGACATTCAGGTAGGTTTTCTTTCTTGATCATTTCAATCACCTCGATAACATTATAACTATTTTTTAGTTATCCAACAAGCTATCTACTATTTAAATACTCTTCTAAACATAAGTTCTCTTCTTTCATTTTTGTTGCTACTTCTATTCCTACATAACGATAATGCCAAGGTTCATTGTTAATACCTGTGATAGCTACTTTATCATGAGGATAGCGTTTAATAAAACCATAGTGATAAGCATTTTGATTTAGCCACTTATAAACTTCCTGTTTTGAACAAACATTTGTATCAGCGTTGATATCAACACTTAATCCCAATTCATGTTCACTGGTACGTGGTAATGCTACATACTTTCTAGCCTGTTTTCTTGCAATAAAATAGTTATGTCCCATTTTTTCATATCTTCCAATATACTCTTGCATAATTTCTTCTTGTTGTTTTTCACTTCGATAACCTTCTCTTACAAAGAGTTGTAAATGTTGACTTCTGGCATCATCAAACATTTGTTGGAGAGGTTGTACTATTCTTTCATCTACTTGTTTTCCATTTTTTAGTGTTTTAAGTTTTATAGAGTAGTTTTTAGGTATGTAATGATCTTTATTTACAAGGATCAGATTCCAAGTAGAAGTATCTGCTTGATGGTTGCTTTCATGGATATCGTTGATAATAGGTATATCATTGATTGTTACTATTTGAAATTTTAAAATTATTATTAAGAGGATAAGTATTAATAAAATTATTCTTTTAATATATTTAATT
>UQVG01000084.1 GCA_900544435.1 uncultured Erysipelotrichaceae bacterium
CGGAGCCTTTATTCAACATTCTTTAATGCTTCATCCATTGGAATTTTCTTGATTTTTCTCATTTGAATCATCATAACAAATAAGTAAGAAATAACCGTCATGATAAACATCTTGATATAAACACTACCTTCTACATAGAAAGGTAACCATCCTGCATATTCTTCAAAAACTATTTTGAAAGCATAAGATAAGATCCATGTTGTTATTCCAAAAGAAAGTAATGTTGAAATTAAAATAACAATTGTTGTGGCATGAACATACATTTTTTGTATTTCTTTTGATGTATAACCAAGTATTTTAACCATTGAAATCGATACTTTATTATTTTCAATAATCATCTTTGTAAGAAGATAAATAAGCATAATAAACATCACAATCGCAAATCCTTCAACTAAATAGAACATTTCTCCCATTGAAACATTTAATTGTCTTGAAACTTTTGTTAAGTCATCTTGAGTAATCGTTGATGCGATATATTCGTCTTTTAAATCTGTTATTTTTCTATTTGAAAAATAACCATTGAAGTAACCATCTTGACAGTTGAAAACTTCATTAAAATAAGACTTTGACATATAAAGTGCCATACTACCTGGCGCATCATAGATTCCTTTAATTTCAAAAGTATAACGTAAATCTTTATAACTTTCTTTTAAAGAAATACGATCTCCTTTTTTCAAATTATATTTATCAGCAACATCTTTTGAAATATAAACACCTTTTTTAGGTAATGATTTAATATGAATATAGTGACTGTTATTTTGTAAGCCATAAAGACTAATATCTTCTTCTATTGTGCTTTCAGGTAATGTTTTTAATGAATAAAGAGAAAAAGCTTCTGCCCCTTTGGTCTTTGTTTTATAATCATCATACATTTCATCATATTGATCATCTATCAAGCTTAAGAAACTATCTCTAAATTCTTGAGGAATTGTTTGGAAAGCTTGTTCAATCGCTGTCGTATCAACTGATTCAGGTGTATTTAAAATATATTGATATTTAGCGGTCATATTATTAATAACAATATCTTGATAATGATCTAGAACAGGATGCATATCCATTCCAAACATCAATAAGATAATTGCAAATAAAATTCCTACAAATAATGTAACATATCCTGATAAATTATTTAAAATAACACTTAATCTAAATTGAGAAAAGAAACCTAAACGATGTAAAACTAAGGTTTTTTTACTCTTCTTCGTTTTCTTGATATCTCTTTTCATAAATTTAAGAGGTGATAATTTTAATGATTTCATTAAAATACCATAATTGATTAAAACCATCATAATAAATGGAATGATCGTTGTCTTAATAAACGCATCTCCAGACCAAATAGTAACATAGGTTGGTAAACTATAACTTCCATAATACATACCAGCCATGATATCTTTAAAATATGTATATCCTAAAATATTTCCCACAATACACGCTACTAATGAAACCAAAATAGGTAATGTCATGTATTGAACTAACATTTCTTTTTTAGTATACCCCATTGCACGAAGTGTCCCAATCATAGGTGCTTCACTTTCAATGGTATTTTTAGTTGTAATTGCAAAGACAAAAGCTAAGATACCAATGATAATATAAAGTAAAACAGTCATCATTGCTTCATCTCCACCCATATCATCACCTGTAAAATGGATAGCTTGGTTGGCATATTGAGGAATATAATCATCAATTCCTGAAACATTTTTAACAAGAGCATTTAAAAAATCATTGCTGGCATTAACTTCATTATCAACCTTTTCATTATATGTCCAAGCGTAGTTATAATAGATTTTAGCATCTTTAAAGCTTTCAAAGCCTTCATTAGAAACAATACCCACGCCAAATTTAATAGCATCAAACATTAAATCACTGTTTTTTGAAAATAAAGCACTATAATCTGATAATGCAACAAGTCCAGTAATTTTTAATTTCTTTTTACCAACTTTGATTGTTTGACCTACTTGATAATTGTTATTATCGGCATACATACGGTCAATCGCTATTTCATTTTTACTTTGAGGAAGTTTTCCATCCATAATACATACTTGATTAACTTTGTTTCTTGGTTTAAAAAGACGAATTGTACTTGATGATTCTACTTTTTCTTCAATGTAATTAAGATTATAGATTGTGACATCTTCTTTTTCTAAAGTCTTTTTATTTTCTTTAGAAAGAGAATCATTTAAACGAAAATGTCCATCTTCAATATTGTATTTATCAAAACTATCATTATAAGCTTTGATCATTGATCCATCAGCGACTAAAAAACCTGAAATAAGTCCAATAGAACCTGCCATAAATAAAAATATAATTAAATATTTTGCAATTTCATCTTTTAAAATATATGGTAATCTTTTAAATAATGGATTCTTCATTTTACCAATTCAAATCCTTTGCTGGAATTTTATGCGTGTTTTTAATATTTTCACGAATACGTCCATCATGTAAGTAAATCACACGATCAGCCATATCTTTAATTGCATCATTATGCGTTACAATAATAATTGTATTACCATATTTTTTATTAACATCTTCGATTAATTGTAAAATATCTTTTGATGTATGATAATCTAAAGCTCCTGTTGGTTCATCACAAAGTAATAAATCTGGATTTTTGATGATTGCACGTCCTATAGATGTTCTTTGTTGTTGACCACCAGATAATTGGTTTGGTTGTTTATAACGATGTTCTTTTAAACCAAGTGTTTGTAAAAGTTCTTCTTTATCTAATGGATTTTTACTTAAATATTTTCCTACATCTATATTTTGTTCAACATTTAAATGCGAAATCAAATTATACATTTGAAAAACATATCCTAAATGATTACGACGATAATTCGTTAAATCTTTTTCTTTTAAAGTTGAAATTGTTTTTCCTTGAATCGTAATTGTCCCACTATCTGGTTGATCAATTCCTCCAATAATATTTAACAGTGTTGATTTACCAGAACCTGAAGGACCAAGTAAAACACAAATTTCACCTTTTTCTATTTCAAAATCAATACCTTTTAAAACTTCTGTTTTATATTCATCTTCACCAAAGCTTTTTTTAAGATCTTTGATTGATAAAAACATATTATTCCCTCTCATAGTTAGCCTTATCTAACCAACTATAGAATACTATCCCTCTTAAATTTTTTCAAGTCTCCTAAAGAAAAAAAAACGGATTTCTCCGTTTTTATAATTCAATATGTTTCATAATGGCTTTAGCAATACCATCATTATTATTTGTATCTGTAATTTCATTAGCAACAGCTTTCAATTCATCTGAAGCATTACCCATAGCTACACCTAAACCAACATATTCCACCATTGATTTATCATTTTGAGCATCCCCAAAAGCCATCATTTCTTCTTTTTTATATCCCATAGGAATTAAAACACTATCCAAAGCTTTTGCTTTATCAACACCTTTTGCAGTATATTCAAAATAGAAATCAGATGTAAACATACAGTTTAAACGATCTTTAAATGGTTCCATCATTTCCTTATAATGTGCTTGTAGATATTCTGGATCACCAAATGTAAGAATTTTATTGATTTCAAAATCAACAAAGGCTGCTAAATCTCTTTTTTCACATAAGATGTAGTTATTTCCTCTTGATTCATATTGCATAACATTAAATGGTTTCCCTTTGTATGTAATTGTATTATCAAAAACATCATTAACATACATATATTCATCTTTATCAAACATTGGTCTTGCTTTAAAATTCTTTAAATGTTCTAAGACAGCTTTACTATCTTCTACAGAAATCGCATGATTATAAAGTGTTTCATGGCTTTGACAATCAACCACTTTTGAACCATTGAAGCATACAAATAAACCATGATGATTTTTCATATCTAATTCTTCAGCAAGTTTCAATAATCCACTTGTAGGTCTTCCTGAAGCTAAAACCAAACGTACCCCTTTATCTTGTGCTTTTAATAAGGTTTCTTTAGTAAGAGGTGTAATGACTTTTTCATCATTGACTAAAGTCCCATCAATATCCATAATTATTACTTTAATTGCCATAATATATCTCCTTTTTTATTAGTATAATAAAGCGCTTTTACAACTTCAACATACTTTCATAAAAAGAAAAAGAAACAGAAAATATCTGTTTCTAATGTAATAATGAACGTGTTGAACCTGAAGCAATTAAGAATGTACTTCCATTATGAAGCATGGCAAGCATTTGAGGTGTAAGTAAGCCTAATGCTCCTAAAACAATAAAGGATGTATTTAAACCAACAATCAAACGATATTGGCTATGAATACGTTTAAATAAACCTTCTGAAATCATTCTTAAAGCAACGATATCATTTAATGAATTTGATACAAGTGTAATATCCGCAAGTTCACGAGCAATATCTGAGCTATCTTGAAGTGAAATAGAAACATCTGCCATAGATAAGGCTGGTGTATCGTTAATACCATCTCCTACCATGACAACTGTATTTCCTTCTTTTTTCAAACTTTCAATATAACTTGCTTTATCTTCTGGTAAAACTCCCGCTCTAAAATCATCTAAATTTAATTGTTTTGCAATCGCTTTTGCACAGTTAGGACTGTCCCCTGTAAGCATGATGACTTTATCAAAACCAATATCACGAAGTTCTTGAACAACTTCTTTAGCCTCTGGTTTTAATGGATCATAGATACTAATAATTCCTGCTAGTTTTTTAGAAATTGCTAGATAAATAAGAGAACTTGAACCTTTACTTTCAAGTGAAGAAATTAAATCTTTAATTTCTTGTGTCATTTCCACTCCTTCATCTTCAAAAACAAAATGACTACTTCCGATAATGACATCTTCACCATTTAAACTTGTAGAAATACCATGAGCAATCACGTATTTTACTTCCGCATGTTCTTCACGATGTTTTAAGTTTTCAACTTCTACTTGATGAACGATGGCATTAGCCACACTATGTGGGAAATGTTCTTCAAGACAAGCAGCAATTTTTAAAACTTCTTCTCTTGTATAATCTTGTAAAGGAACAACATCTAAAACAACAGGTTTAGCATGTGTCAATGTTCCAGTTTTATCAAAAACAATCACATTAGCATCTTTCATGCTTTCTAAATGTTTTCCACCTTTAACTAAAACATTATGCATTGAAGCTTCTTGCATAGCTGAAATCACTGAAATTGATGTTGATAAACGAATCGCACAAGAATAATCCACTAATAAAAGAGAAGTGGCTCTTGTAAGATTTCTTGTCAATGCCCAAACCCCAAAGAAACCTAAGAAACTATAAGGTACAATGGCATCTGCCATATGCTCTGCTCTTGATTGAATTGAAGCTTTTAGTGATTCATTTGTATCAATCATATCAATGATTTTAGCAATACGGCTATCATCTTGTAAATTTCTAACCTTAACAAAAATCTTTCCTTCTTCGATTAATGTTCCTGCATAAACAGTATCATTTAAAGTTACACGTTTACTTAGTGGTTCACCAGTAAAGCTTGATTCATTGACCATTGCTTCACCATCAACGATTTCTCCATCAATAGGAACCATACTTCCTGTTTGAACAATAACAACTTGCCCTTGTTTTAAATCAGACATTGCAATTTCTTGTTCTTGTCCATCTTCATAAATCCAAACTTTATCAAACTTACTCATCAAACTATCGCCCAATTGTAAAGTAACCTTTTGACGTGTATAGTCTTCTAATAATTCAGATATTTTAAGCATCAACATAATATTGCTTGCTGTATTGAATTCTTTACGTAATAAAGAAACACCAATACTTGTTGCATCTAAAACAGGAACATCAATACGTCTATTTCCAAGTGAAGAAAGTCCTGCTTTAAAATAAGCTAACGCCTTATAAATAGCAATTCCTTTACCAACAACATTTGGTAAAAAGAATTTAACAGCATATCTTTTAGCAAAGATTTTAATTAATTCATGTTTAAAACTTTGATCAAGTACTTGTAGATTTTGAGAACAATTTTCAGGAATTTCTCTATTTTGTAAAGCACTTAAATCATAATTATTTAAATAATCAAATAATTGGTTTTTATAATTTTCATCAAAAACCAATAAAAGACTTCCATTTTTATAATGAGCTTCTACATATCTCACATACTCAAGATTTAAAAAATCATTTTTTAAAATAGTTGCTTGTCCACTTGTAAAAGCATATTGTCCAAAACGAACACGTAGTCTTCCATTGATTTCATGAACTATTTTAAAATTACTCATCATTATTGTGCCTTACTTTTTTCTACTGCTTCAGCATATACATCTTGAGCATCTTCTTTAATAGAAGTTACTGTTGCTTCTACATTATCTTTTACTTACATTCCACTAGCTAATCCTTTAACAGCTAATTCTCTTGCTTTATTACTTTTAGCGAACTTTGAAGTGACAACAGCAGTTACTGCTCCTCCCACAAATGTCCATAATTCTTTACTTTTAAAAAATTCTTTCATCTTAAAATCCTCCATTCTTTTTTTACATTATACGACATTTTCTTAAAAAATAAATATTTTTTTATAACATGCTAATTTTTTATTATACCTTGTTCTATTTCAATAATTTCATCACATAAAGCAAGAGATGACTTTCGATGACTAACAATAATAATCAATTTTTCATCTTTAATTCGTTTTAAACTTTCTAACAGATCTGCTTCATTTAAACTATCAATACGACTTGTTGGTTCATCTAATAAAAGAATCGGTGTTTTTCTTAAGAAAGCACGTGCAAGACCAATTCTTTGTTTTTGACCACCCGAAA
This sequence comes from uncultured Erysipelotrichaceae bacterium, assembly GCA_900544435.1. Taxonomy (GTDB): domain Bacteria; phylum Bacillota_I; class Bacilli_A; order Erysipelotrichales; family Coprobacillaceae; genus Faecalibacillus. The sequence continues at coordinate 6,732 of UQVG01000084.1, forward strand.
TATTTTCATCATAAATCGTTTGATATCCTTGGGGTAAAGACATAATAAAATCATGAATTTGTGCTTGTTTACAAGCTTCTATTACATCTTCTTGACTATAAGCAGGATTTAATAAGGTGATATTATGATATAACGTATCTTTAAATAAAAATGTTTCTTGATCAACATAGCTGATATTTTCTTTTAGAGTTTGACTGTTGATTTCTTCAATCGATTCATTATTAAATAAAATCTCACCTTCACCTTGATAAATATGCATTAATAATTTTAATAATGTTGATTTGCCACATCCACTTTTACCAAGAAGACCATAGGTTTTACCAAATTCAAATGTATAATTGATTTGATGTAAAACTTCTTGAGACGTATTTGGATAATGAAATGATAGATTTTTTATTTCAATTGGTAAATTTAAAGTAGTATTTTTATTTGTAATTTCTTTAAGTAATGGTTCTTCCTCTAATAGATTTAAAATACGTCTTGCACAAGGGAATACTTGATTCAAATTGTTTGCGAGATTTGCTAGAGCAATCGTTGGGCCAAAGGATGAAGAAAGTGCCATCATTGGAATCAACAATTCCTTAGAAACATGATTCTTGATCAATAAAATAGAAATAACAATCGATAAAATAATCAGTCCATCTGAAAGTATTTGTTGAAAACTTTGATGTTTGATTAATTTTTGATGTGTTTGTGTAAGTTCATTTTGATGATCCGTCATTTGTGCAAAACGATGATTTTGTTGACTGAATTGTAAAATTTCTCTCTTACCTAAAACTGTTTCTAAAACAAAGGTATTAAAATCAGCTAATAAAGTACGATAGTTTCGACCATCATTTTGACTTAAATTATATGTTATATAGGGAATCAATATTCCCATCATCACATAACAAACAAAAGCAAATAGTCCAAAAATAAAACTATAATGGCCTATAAAACAAATCATGATAATACTATAAATAAAAGCAATCATTACAGGAGAAATCGTATGTGCAAAGAATACTTCCAAGAGTTCAACATCACTTGTAAGCATAGAAATAATATTTCCTTTATCTTCATTTTCTAATTTAGCTGGTGCCAGTTCTCTTAATTTTTCAAAGACTAAATGACGAATATGAGCCAATACTTTAAAGGCAATATAATGATTACATGCTTGTTCTATGTATCGTAAGATTCCTCTTGAAAATGCACAAAGAATAATTAATTTAACAGCAAGTGAAAAGGAAATTACTTTACAAAAAGCGAGAATGATAAAAACGGTAATAAAGGTTGCTGTTAGATGTCCTAACACACCTAAAATAATTGCCAATAACATAATCATTAAAAAAGGACATACTAATTTTAATAAAGAAATAATTAATTTTATCTTATCTTTCA
>UQVG01000085.1 GCA_900544435.1 uncultured Erysipelotrichaceae bacterium
TATTTTCAAATGGAAGCATCCCTTCTACATTTAGGAAGCGAGTTCCTGTAATCAAATTCTTTTCGTTTGCGTTCTCTCCTGCTAGTTGAAAACCGATTAAATGACACCGATTGTATAAATACTTTCCATCTACAAAATCATACTTTTCTGTTTTCCATCCTGAAGGCTTTACCATACCAATGCTTTCTCTATCTTCTGTTGGCATAATACTTTGATGAAGATTAGCAAAAGCAACACTACACCGACCCAATCCATCTAAATCGGAATATTCTTCAAATGTTTCTGTACTTGTAATTTCTTCATCCGTAAACAAAGGCACATTCCCGTTTAATACGGTATATGGCTCATTACTGAATTCAGGTATGTCATTAAGTTGTACATTCTCCTGAATCATTCCATTTTCTATAGGTTTATCGGACTTTAAATCCAATGAACATCCAGTAACAAATATACTTGTCAATAAGACAAGCAATATCTTTGACATTTTCTTTTTCATAATTTCTATTCTCTCCTATTCTTTATCGTTTTCCATTTTCCACATCTTCGGCACTGTATCCTTTCATGACCCAAGTTTTCATCAATTCTTTCATGTAGTATAAAGAATATTTTTCATAAGTACTCGCTTCTCTTGAAGCAACTACCATCATTCTTCCACCATATAGTTCATATAGTTCTTTTATGATGCCCAATTCAGCTTTGTTTAATTCTTCTTTTTTGTTTACAGATTTGAAGGTGTACTGGATTTCTGCAATAACATATTCCAATGAACCATATTCCATGTCATTTTCTATTTCATCCCAAGTTAAATTGCTAGAAATAGATGGAATATCTTTTTCTTTAAATTCTCCATTGATCAATTCATTCGTATCCTTAAAATGACAAGTGAATTCCAATGTGTGTATCCTATTACCTTTTTTTATTGAAAAATACTTAATTTCCAAATTAGTTTTTTCATTTATCTCTTTAATACTTGGTTTCAAAATATAGGCATTTAAAAATTTATATTGTGAATATGTTTCAATATCAGAAACTTCTAAAATATTTTCTTTTAATTCTTCCAATGCGATTTTCCATTTCTTGCGGAATCTGTTTTGTAAAAAATAAAGATATAATTTAATCGAATAAGTTGATTTTAAATAAAGAGTGTTTTTTAAAGCATATTTTATATATCCACAAGTGTTGATATCAAAAAACATACTTCGTACATAATCAGATCTACCGCATTCTAAAATAATTTCCTGTGTTGTTTTATCATATTCTGCTTCTTCAAATAAATGATGTAATTTGAAATTTTCTTGTTCATCATCTAGCCATTCTACAACACTGTTATTAAAGAGATGTTGTAGATATTTTGATAATCTTTTTGTTTTCAGCCAATTTGAATTAACAGAAATAAGATCACAATACTCTTTTTTTGTAAATCTAACTTTCGCTGTATCAATATTTTTGGGATTGATTTTTGATAGATAAACATCTAATACTTTCAATTCTTGCAAATTCAAATCCAAGTTTTTTAAATCAATAATTGTTTTAGATTTAGATACTAAATTATTTTCATTCAACATATATATCCCCCCCACACATATATTCTATAATTAGAATATATACTAATATAGGTAATAATGTCAATTTTTATTATTACCTTTGTTGGTCTACATTATTACCTATATCTATTATAAGGTAAGTTTTTCACTATTTATTATTACCTATATTGGTCTGTAGTATTACCTGTATTGGCTTCCACTATTACCTATTATACTAATTTCTGCTTTATGTAAAGTGTTTTTAGGACTCCGTAAACAAGATATAAACAAGAGTATAAACAAGACTATATCATCTTTAAGAAAAACAAACTTTTTTAAACTTAATCTTACTATTTTTCTCTAACCATCAACACCTAGATCATAAAGTGAATGATATAATCATAAATAAAGATAATTATTTGAAAGGAATGTATAAAATGAAAATTATCAAAAATCGTGTAAGATGCAAAAGTTGTGGAAATATTATTGAAAGTACATCAACTCATGATATTAAATCATATCGTTGTGGCTCAATTACAGTAGATGGTGGAAAAGACTATATTCGTAGAGGCTTTAAAGAAATAGTAGATTTAGAAGATTTGAGCATCTGTGTTTATAATATGTCTGACCTTAGAGATAGAAAGATTCTAGAAATTGAAAAAAGTCCAAAACAACCATATAAAACAAAGAAGCTATCCGATTTTACTGAAAAGAATTAAATACACTCTGCAAAGCAGTAAATAAAAACTTACAGGTACATTATTTGCTATTTTAAATGAATTCTAAGAGCGATTAGTCCACTACCAAGTGTATTTATACTATCACAATAAACTTTAAGCAAATAGACTGCATTCTGAAAGAATTAAAAAAATTCTCATAGTCTTAAATGATATAATATGGCTATGTTAGAGTAATGAGGTGTTCTTATGAAGAAAAAACAAATAGACTCGAAGTTAGCACTTTTGGAAATTGAAACTTTAGTAAGCAATTATACTGAAACAGAAGTTGATATTTTTATTGGGATTTTATGCGTGAGATTTATGAGAGAATATAATATTTCTAAAGAAGAATTGTTAGAATCTTTATCAGGTAATATAGACAGATTAACATTTGTAAGAAAATATTTTTCTTAAAGAAAAAGAGAATTATATTAAATTCTCTTTCAATTTAGATAAGTTTATTTTTCACTTCTATCTTTGACTCGAAATAACATTTTGAAAACCGAGAACGCTGTAAAGTTTCATTTAATGGTTCTAATTCAAAAGTATCATTTCTTCGATACACATAATTTGATAACTCTACTTCATCCATAACTTGAAGGTTTTGAATTTTATACCAAGTTTTTCTTTCCTCATCTGAAAATATTTTAGGCGAATGTCTTTTTACTTCATCTTTATTTTCAGGAATAAATGGAGTTTTTGAACAAAGAACTTCTCCAACAACATCTGCTTTAATGTATTTTTTTTCCGTTCCTTGTTTAAAAAAGAAAACAATCATAGATATTCTATCTGTAAGTCGTGAATCCTGACTTACATTAGTAGAATAATAGACCCAATCATTTATTTCTTTTTCTTTCTCAAAATGTAAATTTAAAACTGTAGCAGGGTCAATCCCATTTTGATTATCAATAGATAAACGCAACGCAATCCCATGTATTTGATTTGTTAGCATATTGCTCCCACCTTTCTTGATTTCATCATACAACAAACAGTCATAACAGTCAAGATAGTCAAATATTTTTTTATTCTCTGCCAATAGTTTTATGCGTTCAATTTTAAAAGATATAATGATGTTTTTAAAAAGGTTGTTTCTCTATAAGATGATATAGTCTTGTTTATATCTTGTTTACAGAGTGCCGAATGATCAGTGTTTATCGACTCAAATTGAATTTAATATCCCCATGGAACAGATTTAATATCCCCTCATAACAGACGATTGGTATATTTATATCCCTATTAAATTTGACAAAGGGATAAAAAAAGTCAGAAGAAAATGAATATATAAAAATAGATAGGGATAAATCAACCTTTAAAAGTCATAGGGATTTTGACTCTGAGATAGAGATGACCTTTAAACACTTTTAGGGTTTACTTTCCCTATCTTTTTGTTACAGTATTTTTAGAAGGGATTGGACGTAAAAAAAAGGTAGAAATCCAGCACCGATCAAAGTTGTGATTTCTACCCGTCCTCTTAGACAATTATATGATACTGAAAATTACCAACGACTTCAACCTGATTTTGAATAAAGATGATTATCAAGCTTTTGTTAATGCGATTGATTTGCTGTCTTTACATTGTCCTGTTTGTGGTGTCGTTGGCCTTTTTATATTATATGGACACTACACAAGATTTGTGATCATTGATGATCTTTCCAGTGGTGATTGTAAGATTCAAATTCATGTTCAGCGTATCCAGTGTACTCAATGTAAATCCACTCATGCCTTGCTTCCAACTAATTTTGTCCCTTATACTCAGTTCACTTATCTTTTCATTTACTATATTGTTACACTTGATGAGAATGATGATTTGATTACTTCTTTTGAAGTTGCTCTACAAACGATTCGTAAAGTTAAAGCTCGTGTAATCGAATTCTGGGATTCGCTGTTTCCAGACTGGAGAGATTTCAAACAGGATGACTTGAAAATAGAATCTTTAAAGCGTCACAATATCCTCTTTGGATCCACTAGAAGCTATTGTAAACTTTGTGTACTGTCACCAACAGGGTCGCAACTTTGATTCTGATTTCTTCTGATATTATGTCATTGAAATTAGAGGGGAGATGATCTTATGATCGAAAACGATGCTTTCAAACTGCTATTAATCAATCTTTTTCACCTGAATCCTGATGATATTGCCAATATTCTCTGTACTTCGTTCAATAAGATGATGGTTCTTGTTGTAACTCTTACAGATAAACATCAGGCTTGTCCTTACTGTGGGTTTACTGCGCCTAAAATCAAGGAGTATGTAACCAAGGAGATCACTCATTCGGCTCTTACCACACAGAAATGCATAATAAAATACAGGGCAAGACGCTACAAATGTCCATGTTGTGGAAAGACCTACTATGAATTCAATCCTTTTGTCTTCAAATCTCAGAAAATATCGATCCTTACTGTACATAATATTCTGAAGGATCTGAAAGACTTCAATGAGACATTTACTTCCGTTGCCAGACGATACCATGTTTCTCCAACTTCTGTATCCACCATCTTTGATAAACATGTGGATATTGGCAGAAACCCGCTTCCGGAAATCATTAATTTTGATGAGGTATATGCCTTTAAATCCGAAAAGAGTAAATATGTCTGTGTCCTGCTTGATTTTAAAAAACAGATTCCTGTTGATGTTCTTCCAAATCGTAAAAAGGAATATCTTTTAAACTACTTTCAAAAGATCCCTTTAGAAGAACGCAAAAAGGTAAAATACGCCTGTTCAGACATGTATGAAGTATATCGGGATGTCGTACATAAGGTGTTTCCATCCTGTTGTATGCTTTTGGATTATTTCCATCTTTCCCAAGATTTCCATAGGAAAATGAATGAGGTACGTATCAAAGTCATGAAGGGATATAAAGATAATAAGGCTTCAGATGAATATTATCTTCTCAAAAAATTCAACTGGCTGTTATTTAAAAATCCAGAAGATGAAGATAAATATGGAAGACTGTTTGATGTAGAACGTGAGCGTAAATACAACTCTCATTTTAAAAGTTATATGAACTACTACGATTTAAGAAAGAAAATACTCGAAATCAATAATGACTTAACTATTTGTTACTCATTAAAACTAGAACTTGTAGACTTCTATTCAAAATCTACTATCGATAATGCGCAAGTGAATCTGGAACATTTGATTCGCAACTGCATTGATACAAACATTGAAGAAATGATTGCCTTTTCCAACAATCTGATCAACTGGAAACAGGAGATCATCAATTCATTTACGATTGTAGGCACTGAATATAAAGTTGAAGCAGACAAAGGCCAGGTGGTGGTCTGCAATAAAAAAGTGAATAATGCGATTATTGAGAATCGAAACAAGATTATCAAGTGTATCAAGAACAACGCCAATGGCTACACCAACTGGCTTCGCTTCCGCAATCGCGTAATGTATGTACTCGATTCAAACGCAACATTCAGTCTGGAACCAAGGGAGAAATAATCATGGATGCACAGGACATTATCGAACTGATCGAATACTTCAGAAATCTACAAGACAATGAAATGAAATTTGAAATCGAAGAATTACGCGGATACATTGATATAAAATTCGAAGAATTATATGACAAGTTAACTGAATACATTGATTCAAATCACCCATTATAAAAGAGCAGAGATTTCAAACATCTCTGCTCCCTAGTTAATAATCATTTAAACACTCATAGGGTTTTCAACCCTACAATTTTTGAAGCCAACTTTTAGTCGACCCTATCTAATTGCGGATTACCAAGAAAATTCTGACTTATACGAATTCAACACAAAATTGTGGACTTACATGAATTTGAAAGTTTATATCTATTTATTTTTTTGCACAAAATTCTTCACAGTTTAAGAAAAGGCTGTGATTTAAAATCTAAAATTCAATGCCACAAATTTATTTAGTTGCACCACATTCACATTTGAATCCAGTGGATACCTTTTCATCCCATGCAGGTTTATCTACAACCCATTTCTTTTCGTAAACAGCTTCATGGACAATTTCTTCTTTTCCAACTTCTATTTGCACAGTTTCAGAGTGATGTCCCCCAGGTTCTCCATTTAACATATGTTGTTTTGCATGAGATGCTCCATCCACCCCATTAGCAGTCAAATCGAATCCACAAGTATTACAAATATCATGAACTACATAATCATAAATAGGCTTGTATTCAATCCATTTGTCAGCTACCATGACATTTTCATAGTGTCCTTTTTCTTCATGATGAACTGTTTTGAACTGCTCTACCCAATTATGAGTGTGTTCAGATGGTTTCTCATTAGGTTTAGATGTATTGTTATCATTGTTTGGCTTAGAAGGTTTGTCTGAATTTGGTTTTTCGTTTGAATTATTTGAATTGTTGTTTGAATTAGAATTATTTTTATCGCTGTTTGGTTTTTCTACCTTATCTTCAGACTTTTTGATCGTTGTTTCGCCTTTATCCACTTTTTCTTTTGTTTCTTTGGACATTGGAATCTTGCCATCTACGGTTTCTGTTAATCCGTTCTTTTTTGCATCTTTGCTATCAACAACTTTTACTACAACAGATTTTTTTTCTGTTGTATTTTTATATTTATCAGTAGCTGATACAGAAATATCATATTTTCCTTTTTTCTTGATGTCAAAGTCTTGCTTATCAATGGTAATTTCTGCACTACTTAAATCATTAGCTTTGAAGTAGTCCTTTAAATCAACATCTTCTGCGTTTTGTTCGATACGAATTTCTGTCAAGAAATCTTCGAATACAGGTGCTTTGGTATCTTTAACTTCAAAAGGCACATCCTTGCTTTCTTTTGAATATTTAAGACTGACTTCATACTCTCCAACATCCAAGTATTTTTTGTCTTTGGATGTTACAGTGAACTTTTTCTTATCAAATGTATATTTTTCTGCATTTGACATTAAATCCGAAGTTAATTCCACGGAACTTAACACATTTTTCTCTACATCATTTGATAGAAAAGTCTTAGGTTCAAGTTTAATTGCTTCTCCATACTCAAAAATTAGATCTTCTTTCAATGGCAATGTAGATTTATTATTATTAGACACAGCATATCCAATCCCTGCTCCTGCACATACTAACAATGCTAATCCAATCAATACAACATTCCGTTTTTGGTTTTTCTTTTGTTTTTCGTCTTTGTTCACATTTGAATTATTTGTATTTTGGTTTTCCATGCTCTTTTTCTCCTATTTCTCTAATTTTTAATCTTTTAGTATATCCAATGAATTATTTTTAAGTTTTTGCTCGTTCTTAACTTAAATTCCCCTATTGATACCCTCGCTTTCTATTTTCATTATAGCACTTTATTTTCTAAATGGATTATCACTTTAATCGTTCATATAATCCTGCATAATTGAAAATAAATTCATAAGTGCTTTCTTTAATATAGGCTACCTGATGACTCCATATGGCTATACGAAAATACGCATTTGGTTTGATACCATACAAGGCTCGTCTTGAAATACCTAATTTTAAAGCAATTTCTTCATCTGTAAGTTCATCCACCAATTTATACTTCAGATATTTTCCTGCCTTTTCATCCATTTCAATCATTTCATCTATGTAATTCAAGAAACAATCTACTTGATCTCCCTCTTTCATAATCCGATTGATATATTCACTTTCGATTCCATTACCTGACTTAATATCACTACTAACTTGAATTAAACTTCCTGTATGCAATGGCAAACGCATTTTCAATCGAATTCTCTGTTGAATAAGAGGTGCATAGGCTTCACATACCTTTTTCCCATTTTCTTGTGTCTTTTCGACATCAATGTTTCTATCGAATACAATAAGGCTTAACTAGCAATTTGGTGACTTTGCTATAATTCTGTGTTTTATCACT
>UQVG01000086.1 GCA_900544435.1 uncultured Erysipelotrichaceae bacterium
AAAAACACTTGAATTATATGGGAACAAAACAAATCCTTATGCCGGAAAACTATATTGCGATGTTTAATGCTCCACAATTAGAAGAGGCAAAAGAAATCGTAGAAAAAGCAGATAGAGATATAAAGGAAACTATTAAATATATTAGAGAAGGAAAAGCTTTTTTGAAACCACGTCATAATCTTTATGATTGTTTTATGAGCGGACCTGTTAATCCTCTTTTTTATCATTTCTTTGTTAAAGCGGATGCTTTTAAAGTAAATAATACATGTATTGGTTGCAATCAATGTGTTAAGAAATGTCCATTGAATAATATTCAACTTATTGATGGAAAACCTGTTTGGGGAAAGAACTGTACGCATTGTATGGCTTGTATTTGTTATTGTCCACAAGAAGCCATTGAATATGGAAAGAAAAGTGTTGGCAAAACGCGTTATCGTTTTGAACAATTGAAGATCAAATAAGATTTTATAATGAATAAGACCTAATTATGCTTTTGTATAATTAGGTCTTATTATGTAGTAAACATCTTTTAATAAAATATTAGAATAATAACAATGCAATATGATAGATAATACAAGCGATTTTTAAAGAAAAGATAGTATAAAATATACCTATTTTAGCGGTCCATTTAACTGAATGTGTTTCTCTTGCTGTGGCAGCAAGGGCGCTTACACAAGGCATATTAAAACTAATGGCATAAATGATAGCGAGGCCTTGAGCTTTAGTAAAATGGGTGGCTAAAATGGATGAAATTGCTAATGAACTTCCTACCGTTTTTGCACCGAAAGTTGAACTTACAATATTTCCACCAGAACCATAAAATGTATTTAAGACACCTAGTAATGATTCTTTAGAAATGGCAGATGCACAAAATGCTAGAAAGGCTTGCCATTTTAATCCAAAGAATTCTGTTACGGGTTCAATTAAAATTCCTATTTTATATAAAATGCTTGTTTCTTGACTACCACCAAATCCATAGGTTAAAACGAAGAAAACGATAGATACTAATGAAATAACTCTGATTGCTCTAAAGAAAATATCAAGCGTTCTTTGAAAAGTTACTCAAGAAATTGTTTCAAAGATGATGGGAAAGACCATGGATGATTTTGGTAATGAAAAAGTTAAGTGTTTATCTCAAAAAGGTGCTGTTTTATATGAGGGCTTGGAAGAAACTCTTAAAATATTATCTTTGGTTTATAATGATAAAGGCTACGTTTGTAGTCTTTATTTATATGTTAAAATAGAGTTAGATAAGGAGTGGTTATATGAAAAGATATATGGCTTTGCTTAGAGGAATTAATATCAGTGGTAAAAATAAAGTAGTGATGGCTGAATTAAAAAAAGAATTTGAAAGTTTGAAGTTTGAAGATGTTAAAACTTATTTAAATAGTGGAAATGTTATTTTTTCAAGTCGAGAAAATATTGAAAAGATCACAAAACAAATTGAAGAGATGTTAAAGAAAAACTATGATTTTAAAATACCTGTTTTTGTTTTAGAACAAGAAAAGCTAAAAGATATTTTAGAACATGCACCAATTTGGTGGGGTAGTGATGATAAAATGATTTATGATAATTTAATATTTATGATTCCTCCAGTCACTTTTAAAGAAGTTTTTGAAGAAATTGGTGAAGCTAAAGAAGGATTAGAAAAAATTCAAAATTATAAAGATGTTATTTTTTGGTCATTTAGTCGAAAAGATTATCAAAAAACAAACTGGTGGCCTCAAACAGCAAATACAAATGTTAGTAAAAAGCTAACAATTAGAACGGCTAACACGGTTAGAAAAATTGTTAGAATGTAAACAAATATTGATACGTTATTTATAAAAATAGTATCTTTTTGTTTAAAAATGGCTTTAACTAATTCAATTAGTTATAATACTAATATAGTTAGTTGAAGAGGATACTATGACTGAAACAAGGATTATAGAAGTAGCTATGGAAATTATCAATCAAGAAGGGTTTGCCAATTTATATTAAAAAAAAGTGGCTAAAAAATTAAAAATAAAATCTCCGTCTTTATATAATCATATTTCTAATTTAGAAGATTTAAAAAATAAAATTAGTCTCTATGGTTGGAAACAATTAGAAGAAAAAATGCTTCTTTCTATTGTTGGGGAAAGTGGCTATGAAGCTATAAAATGTATGGCATATGCTTTTTATGATTATACAACAGAAAATAAAGGAATCTTCGAAGCAATGCTTTGGTACAATAAATATATGTCAGAAGAGGGAAATCAAGTAACACATAATACTTTTGATATACTTTTTAAAATACTTAGGAAGTAAAATTTAAGTGATGAAACGATAAACCATTTTATTAGAACACTTAGAGGTTTTTTAGAAGGCTATGTACTACTTGTAAATCACCAAGCTTTTGGACATCCTCTTTCTACTCAAAAAAGTTTTGATTTTTCAATAAATGTTTTAATCAATGGTGTGAAAAATATGGAGGGAAAATAGATGGAAGAATACATAAATATCACTTTAGATAATATTGATCAAGAACATATTTGTTGCGCTATAAGTGATAAAAAACATTCAGAAGGTGTTTTTAATAAAAAGGAATGGTTAAAAAAGAGAATAACAGAAGGTCATGTTTTTAGAAAACTTAATGTTCAAGGAAAAGTATTTGTTGAATATGCACCTCTAGAAAAAGCATGGGTTCCTATCGAAGGTAATGGTTTTCTATATATTTATTGTTTATGGGTTTCGGGAAAATTTAAAGGTCATGGTTATGGTAAGCAATTATTGGAATATGTTATTAATGATGCTAAAAAGAAAGGAAAACAAGGTGTTTGTGTAATATCTTCTAAAAAGAAGAAATCTTATCTGGCAGATAAAAAATTCTTTTTAAAATATGGATTTGAAGTTGTTGATCAAATTGAAGATTATGAATTATTATCGTTATCTTTTAATCATCAAAAACCTTCTTTTTGTAAAAATGTTAAACAAATGATGATTGATTCAAATCATATAACACTATATTATTCACCACAATGTCCTTTTACATTGAATTGTATAAATGAAATTAAAGAATACATAAAAGGTTGTAATATACAAGTTGATTTTATTAAAGTTGATACTTTGGAAAAAGCAAAAAACATACCATGTATTTTTAATAATTGGGCAGTTTTTAAAAATGGAAAATATATTTCACATATTTTGTTAAATAAAAAAGGTTTTGAAAAATTATTAAATGATTAAAAAGAATGATAGATTGTTGGAAAATTGATTTTTTAGATAAAATAAAAAGCATTTTGGTGTTGCTAAAAGAGATATTTTTTGATATTATGCAGTTAAGTTATACGACTGACGGAAGTGGAATAAACCACAGGGAGTATAATCGTGTAAAAGAGTCGACCGTCTGGGCTAAGAATAGTCTGGATGAGTGGGCTCTTTTTTTGGTTGACAGGTAAAATAACTAGTTTCATATATTGTCTTGTAATATAATGAAAGTGGTTAATAGAATCAATCAAAAAGAAAAAAAGAAAGGATGAACGACAATGTTAACTGATGTAGAAATTGCACAAAGTGCAAAGATGAAACCGATTGTTGAAATTGCTCAAAAAGTTGGTTTAGATGAGGATGATCTAGAATTATATGGAAAATATAAAGCAAAGATTTCTCTTGAAGCTATTAAAAAACTAGATCAAAACGAAGATGGGAAATTGATCTTAGTAACAGCAATTAATCCAACACCTGCAGGTGAAGGGAAAACCACAACAATGATTGGATTATCACAAGCACTTAACAAATTAGGAAAGAAATCTGTAGTTGCAATGCGTGAGCCATCACTTGGTCCATGTTTTGGAATCAAAGGTGGAGCTGCTGGTGGAGGATATGCGCAAGTTGTTCCAATGGAAGATATCAATCTTCATTTTACAGGAGATATTCATGCAATCACTGCTGCAAACAACTTAATTGCAGCGATGCTTGACAATTCCATTCATCAAGGGAATCCACTTAATATCGATGTAAGACAAATCGTTTGGAAACGTGTGGTTGATTTAAACGATCGTGCATTACGTCATACTGTTTGTGGACTTGGTGGTAAAGTAAACGGGGTTCCTCGTGAAGATGGATTTGATATTACCGTTGCTAGTGAAGTTATGGCAATTCTTTGTTTAGCGACTTCTTTAGAAGATTTAAAACAAAGAGCTGCAAAAATGATTGTCGCTTATACTTATGATGGAAAACCAGTTACTGTTGATGATATTGAAGCAACAGGAGCGGTAACACTTTTATTAAAAGATGCGATTAAACCAAATTTAGTTCAAACTTTAGATCACACACCAGTATTTGTTCATGGGGGTCCATTTGCAAATATTGCTCATGGATGCAACTCAGTTATGGCTACCCAACTTGCTATCAAGTTAGGGGATTATGCAATTACTGAAGCCGGATTTGGGGCTGATTTAGGAGCTGAAAAATTCCTAGATATTAAATGTCGTCAAGCAAATTTAAATCCTGAAGCAGTTGTTATTGTTGCAACTGTTCGTGCTTTAAAAATGCATGGTGGTGTTGCTAAAAAAGATTTAGGAAATGAAAATTTGGAAGCTTTAAAAGCTGGTTTAGGAAATCTAGAAAAACATATTGAAAATATTGCAAAATTCGATTTACCTTGTGTTGTTGCAATTAATGCTTTTCCAACAGACACAGAAGCGGAACTTCAATTATTAAATGAATGTTGCAAGAAGCTTGGTGTTGAAGTAGCTATTAGTAAAGTCTGGGAAAAAGGTGCCGATGGTGGAATCGAACTTGCTGAAAAATTATTAAATATTTTAGAAACAAAAGAAGCTAATTATCATCCACTTTATGATTTAGATTTACCAATTGAAACAAAGATTGAAACAATTGTTAAAGAAATCTATGGTGGAGATGGTGTTGAATTTACAAAGAAAGCAAAAAATAAAATTAAAAAATATACAGAACAAGGATTAAGTCAATTACCAATTTGTGTTGCTAAAACACAATACTCATTATCAGATCAAGCATCCTTACTTGGTCGACCAACAGGATTTACTGTTAAAATCAATGATATTATTCCATCTGCTGGAGCAGGATTCTTGGTTGCTATATCTGGTGATATTATGCGTATGCCAGGGCTTCCAAAACGTCCAGCGGCTGTTAATATGGATATTGATGAAGATGGAAAAATTATAGGTTTATTCTAAAAGGAGAGAAAGATGAAAGTTGCTATTATTATGGGTTCAACTTCTGATTTACCTAAAGTTGAACCAGCTATTTCAATTTTAAAAAATTATGGTGTTGAAGTGAATGTTCGTTGTTTATCTGCTCATAGAGCGCATTTAGGACTTTCTCGTTTCATTAAAGAAACAGAAACAGATGGAACAGAAGTTATTATTACAGCTGCAGGAATGGCAGCAGCCCTTCCAGGTGTGGTGGCCAGTCAAACAGTTTTACCTGTTATTGGTGTTCCAATTGCAGGAAGTAATTTAGATGGAATGGATGCTTTATTATCCATTGTTCAAATGCCTTCGGGTATTCCAGTAGCGACTGTTGCTATTAATGGAAGTAAAAATGCGGCTTATTTAGCACTTCAAATTATGGCTATTAAACATAGTGAAATCAAAGAAGGGCTACTTAAAGAAAGAAAACAAATGGAAGCTGACGCAATGAAAGCTAACGATGAAGTTATAGAAAAATACAAATAGGGGGAAAAGAAAAATGGCAGAATTATTGTATGAAGGAAAAGCAAAACAAGTTTACAAAACAGACAAGGAAGATGAATATTTAATTCATTATAAAGATGATGCAACAGCAGGTAATGGTGTTAAGCATGATAAGTTTGAGGGTAAAGGTGTTTTAAATAATACAATTTCTTGTATTATCTTTGATATGTTAGAAGAAGCTGGAATCAAAACACACATGATTAAAAAATTAAATGAAAGAGATATCTTAGTTAAAAAAGTAGATATCTTCCCATTAGAAGTTATTGTTAGAAATATTACAACTGGGTCTTTTTGTAAAAGATTAGGGGCGCCTGAAGGGATTGTTTTAGATGAACCAATCTTTGAAATGAGTTATAAAAATGATGAATACGGTGATCCATTAATTAATGATGATCACGCTGTTGCTTTAAAACTTGCAACAAGAGAAGAATTAGCATACATTAAAGAAACAACATTAAAAATCAATGAATTATTAAAAGAATTCTTCTTATCAATGAATTTAAAACTTGTTGATTTTAAAATTGAATTTGGTAAAACAGCTGATGGTACAATTTTATTAGCTGATGAAATTTCACCAGATTCATGTCGTTTATGGGATGTTGATACAAACCAAAAATATGATAAAGATGTATTTAGACAAGATATTGGAGATTTAATTGAAACTTATAAAGCAGTTCTAGCAAGAATGCAAAATAAATAATTAAGGAGAACAAAGATGGATTACAAAAAAGCTGGAGTCGATATTGAAGCAGGTTATAAATCAGTAGAATTAATGAAAGAACATGTTAAAAAAACAATGCGTCCTGAAGTTTTAGGAGGACTTGGTGGTTTTGCTGGTGCTTTTGATTTAAGTGGAATTAAAAATATGGAAGAACCGGTTTTATTATCAGGAACAGACGGTTGTGGAACAAAAGTAAAACTTGCTTTTGTGATGGATAAACACGATACAATTGGTATTGATGCTGTAGCGATGTGTGTCAATGATATTGCTTGTTCTGGAGGAGAACCACTTTTCTTCTTAGATTATATTGCTTGTGGTAAAAACTATCCTGAAAAGATTGCTTCCATTGTAAGTGGTGTTGCAGAAGGGTGTTTACAATCTGAATGTGCTTTAGTTGGTGGTGAAACTGCTGAACATCCTGGTTTAATGCCTGAAGATGATTATGATTTAGCTGGTTTTGCTGTAGGTGTTGTTGATAAAAAAGATATTATTGATGGTTCAACAATTAAAGCAGGAGATACACTTATTGGTATTGCTTCAAGTGGTGTTCATTCAAATGGTTTTTCACTTGTTAGAAAAGTGTTTGAAATGACAAAAGAATCATTAGATACATACTATGATGAATTAGGAAAAACTTTAGGAGAAGCTTTAATTGAACCAACACGTATTTATGTAAAAGCTTTAAAAAATGTAAAAAATGCGGGTGTTAGAATTAAAGGATGCTCTCATATTACAGGTGGAGGTTTCTTTGAAAATGTACCTAGAATGCTTCCTGAAAATGTAAGAGCAATCATTAAAAAAGAAAGTTATCCAGTACCAGCTTTATTTGATTTAATTCAAAAAAATGGAAATATTGAAGAACATATGATGTACAACACATTCAATATGGGTCTTGGTATGGTAATTGCAGTTAATCCAGAAGATGTTGAAACAACAATGAAAGCTATTGAAGATGCAGGAGACAAATGCTACGTTGTTGGAAATATCGTTGAAGGAGATAAGGGCGTGGATTTATGCTAAAATTTGCAGTCTTTGTCTCTGGTGGGGGAACAGATTTACAATCTATTATTGATGCTAAAAACGAAGGAAAGATCAATGGCGAAATCGCCCTTGTTCTTTCGAATCGTCAAAAGGCTTATGGTTTACAAAGAGCTAAAGATGCTGGTATTGAAACGGCAGTTGTTAAAAAAGATGATGCTTTGATTGTAAAGATGTTAAAAGAAAGAAATATTGATTTTATTGTATTGGCTGGTTATCTAGCAATTTTAACGGATGAGTTAATCGATGCATATCCAAATAAAATTATGAACATTCATCCTTCTCTTATTCCTTCTTTTTGTGGACCAGGAATGTATGGAATGCATGTTCATGAAGCTGTATTACAACGTGGTGCAAAGGTTTCGGGGGCAACCGTGCACTTTGTTTCAAATATTGTCGATGGGGGACCGATTATTAAACAAGTTGCTTGTGATAT
>UQVG01000087.1 GCA_900544435.1 uncultured Erysipelotrichaceae bacterium
GTACTTTTTTAATGAATATAGGAATTATTAATAATATATAAGTTAGTTGTGCCCCATGGGGGCACCTTTTTTTTGATTTTTTAAGATATATTTTAAATGTAGTCTATTTCTTAATAAAAAGGAGGGTATGTAATGGATATAGAAGAATACCAAAATCAAGATATAGCAGGTAAAATACTTTACTTAGCAACTTTATTTAAAGGAATTAAAGATCATTTAGAAATTTTAAATGAAAGAGAAAGTTTTGGTCATGTTGAAGCACAGATGTTTACAATCTTAAATGATTTAGAATTGGGTATTCATGAATTATGTATTTTATATGAGTTGTTAGAAAAGAAATAGACAAAGTAAGGAAAGGAAGAGAGAATATGAAAATTTGGAAATTAGTAGCAGGAATTTTATCAATTATTTTTAGTGTAATTGTATTTTTTCAATCATTATTGGTAGGAACTGCTAATACAATGTTAGAAAATGAAGAAGTAGGAGGAAGTGCTGGATTATTTGTAGCTATTTTTATGTTAGCTGGAGGTATTATTTCTATTATAGTAAGAAACAGCCATAAAAATGGAGGAAATATTGCTATTCTTGTTTTATTTTTATTAGCAAGTGCTTTAGGACTTGGATTTGCTGGAAGTTTTGAAGATTTAAATATTTGGTCTGGATGGTGTTTGATTAATGGTGTTTTAGCAATTGTATCGATTTTAAGAAATAATAAGGGAGAAAAAGATGATGAAAAAATTAGATAAAGTATGTTTAGTTTTTTTGCTTGTATTTTCTTTATGTGCATGTAGTAACGGGGAAGTAAAAGAAACAAAAACGGTTAAACAAACAAAAACAACAGAAAAGAAAGAAGAAAAGATTTATTCAACTGGAGAAAGTGTTACATATACTAAAAATAATGAAGATTTATTTAGTTTTACTATAGATTCAGTTACAAGTACGGACGAAAGAAATGAATTTTCTGATCAAACACCAGAACAAGTTATTATTATTCATTATTCATATGAAAATATCGCTGATGAAGATGATGTTTATTTTTCAAGTATTAATTTTAAAGTAATAGATGAAGGAAATAATGTATGTGAAACTTATCCAGCATCAGTTAATGTTTATCCACAAGAGGCTCCTATTGGAACTAAAAGCGAAGGGGAAGAAGCTTATGGGTTAAAGAAACAAAGTACGAAGATCAAATTAGTAGTGGCACTAGATTATTCAAAGACAAAAGTAACTTATGAATTACCAGTACAATAATGGATATAAAAAACAGCACACGATGTGCTGTTTTTACATTATTAATATTTTATCATTATGCTTTACATTCAGCATTTCCTAATTCATTACCTTCGTTGAAGTTACGAGCGTTTTCCATTGTTACAACAGCGATTGCTTGTAAAGCTTCACGAGTAAAGAATGCTTGATGACTTGTTAAAACAAGTTGAGGGAACATTTGTAAACGAGCTGTGATATCGTTTGTGATAGCAACATCACTTTTATCTGTATAAACGTTGTTATCTTCACCTTCATATACGTCTAAAGCAACAGCATGGAATTTACCTTGTTTTAAAGCTCTAATTAATGCTTCAGGATCAATGATAGGTCCTCTACTAGTGTTTACTAACATAACTGTATCTTTCATTAATGCAATTGTTTCATCATTAATTAAATGATAAGTTCCATTATCTCCCATGATTAATGGACAATGTAAAGAAATTAAATCAGCTCTTTTTAATAATTCTTCTTTACTTACATAAGTTAATAAACCTTCATCAACTAATGCTTGGTTAGGATAAGCATCCCATCCTAAAACTGTCATACCATATCCTTTACAAATTCTTGCCATACATTGACCAATTTTACCAGTACCCATGATACCAGCAACTTTATTATGTAGGTCTAAACCTAATAATCCACTTAAAGCAAAGTTATTATCTTTTACTTTTGTATAAGCTTTGTGTAAACGACGGTTTGCTTCTTGTAGAATTGCCATAGCATGTTCAGCAACTGCATATGGTGAATAAGCAGGAACACGTAAAACTGTAATTCCACATTCTTTTGCAGCTTGTAAATCAACATTGTTGAATCCTGCACAACGTAATAAGATTAATTTAACACCACATTCATGTAATTTTTCAACAACTGGTCTTGAAGCATTATCATTAACGAAAATACATACAGCATCATAACCTTGAGCTAAACCAGCAGTTTCAGGTCCTAATTGTGAATCAAAATATTTGATATCTGAATTGTAAGTACCTTGACCTTTATCTTTTACTAATTCACTAAAGAAAGTTCTATCATAATCTTTAGTTCCAAAGAATGCGATTTTTAAAACTTCTACAGGTTTCTTTTCTTCAAAAGCACCATGTAATAATTCATCGATTGCTTTTGCAGCTGCTTCTTCGTCTTCACCATCGATATCTACTTTTAAAGTATCACCTTTTTTAGCACCTAATGCTAAGATTTGAAGAACGTTATCTCCATCAGCAACTTTTTCATCTAAGTAAATTCTTACTTGACTTTTGAAATTCACGCAACATTGAGCAAGTAATGCAGCAGGTCTTGCATGAATACCTAATGTGTTATTAACTACATAACTAATTTCTTTCATTTTAAATCTCCTCCATTTTGCAAGACCATTTTAGCACAAAAAATAAGAGAATAAAGAAGAAATTGAGAAAATTTATAAAAGTAATGGAAATTTTATAAAATATCACTATAATAGTCATGGCAAGAGGGGGAAAAATAATGCTAATTATTAATTTTATCTTAGGTTTATTACCTATCATCTGGTTAGTAATCGCTTTATGTGGTTTAAAATGGCCAGGATATAAGGCTGCTTTAGGTGCCTTAATTATTGCTGCTGTTGAAGCATTAACATATTTTGGATTCTCAATGTCAGATACATTAACTTCAGTTTTAGAAGGTTTTGCATTTGCAATGTGGCCAATCGTTATTGTTATTATTGCAGCTGTCTTTACGTATAACTTATCTTTACGTACAGGATCAATTGACATGATTAAAAAATTACTTACAAGTGTATCAGCTGATAAACGTGTTTTAGTTTTATTAATTGGATGGTCATTTGGTGGATTTATGGAAGCTATGGCTGGATTTGGTACAGCTGTTGCAATTCCAGCAAGTATGTTATGGGTTTTAGATTTTGATCCAATTCTAGCATGTCTTGTTTGTTTAGTTGCAAATGCAACACCAACACCATTTGGTTCAATTGCTATTCCTACAGTAACACTTGCAACAAACTTAGGTTTAGAAAATAACTTAATTGCCTTTGCTACTTCATGTGCATTAAGTGTTTTAATTATTTTAACACCATTTGTAATGGTTTATATTTTAGGAAAAAGTACAAAAGGAAAATCTTCTGCATTTAAAGGTATTTTACCAGTTATTTTAACTTCAGGATTATCTTTCTTAATTCCTGAAATGGTTGTTTCATATTTTGTTGGTGCTGAACTTGCGGGGGTTGCAGCTTCAGTGATTTCATTAGTATGTACAATTTTAGTAAGTATGAAATTTACAAATCCTGATGATATTCCTGATGAATATCGTTTAGAAGTAAAAAAAGGAAGTCCTTTAAAAGTTGGAAAAACTTTACAAGCATTATCACCATTTATTTTAATCTTTGTTGTTTTATTACTTACAAGTAATTTAGTACCACCAATTCATGATTCTTTATCATCAATTGCGACAAGTGTAAAAATTTCTACATACAAAAACGCAAGTATGACAACATTTACATGGATCAATACACCAGGTGTCTTAATTATTTTATGTGCAATCGTTGGTGGATTTATTCAAAAAGCCAAAGTATCAGAAATGGTTGCTGTCTTTATTGCAACATTAAAACAAATGATGTTTACAATTTTAACAATGTTATTTATTTTAGCAACTGCACGTGTCATGCAATATTCAGGAATGATTGCTGCTGTTGCTGCGTTATTCTCTGTCTTTGGACCTGTTTATCCATTCTTTGCACCAATGTTAGGAGCATTAGGTACATTCGTTACTGGATCAGGTACAAGTTCAAGTGCTTTATTTGGATCAGTTCAAATGTCAACTGCAGCAAGTATTGGTGCAAACAAGTATTGGCTTGTTGCTGCTAACAGTTTAGGAGTTGCTACTGGTAAAATGATGGCACCTCAAAGTATTGCTATTGGATTAGTAGCAGTTGATGAAGCTGGTAGAGATGGTGAATTACTTAAAAAAGTATTACCATATGCTGCATTATTCATTATTATTAGTGCCTTAGTATGTTTCTTTGGACAATACGTTTGGGCAATCTTTGGCATTGCATAACAATTAAAAAGTCTGTAATGTTCGTTGAACATTTACAGACTTTTTATTTATTCAATAAAATCATTTACAGGGCTATGTAGAGGATGACGAACATCATTTTCTTTATCATAGCTTATTTTATTTTGAATGTTTTTTTGATAATCTTTTTTAAATAGACAAGAGAAAATAACATTTAAAATATATTCAATAGATGTTTGTGAAGCAAAAGGTGCAATCTTTGTAAAGATTTTTTCACGAGAACCAATATTTAAAATATAATTAGCATAATGTGAAAGTCTATTATCTCCAACAGAAGTTAGAACAATCAAAGGTGTTTTCTTTTCTTTTAAGATTTTAGCTATTTTAATAAGTTCGTTTGTCTCTCCAGAATATGAAATGATCATTGCTATTTTATTTTGGTTAGAATTGTAAGACATAAAGACTTGTTCTCCAGCCAACATTTTTAAATTAACATTTCTTTGAATACGCATCATTTTATGTTGAAAAGACATAGCAGCTAATAACGAATTTCCTGTTCCATAAATATCTATCTCTTGATTTTGATTAAGTAATTCTACAATTTGATGAAGTTGATCAAAATCAATCAGCTGAATTGTTTCAGCAATGACTTCTTGATTTAAGCTAGCCAGTTTATAAGCGATTATTGAATCACTGTCTTCTTGTTGAAAGGGAAAATTAACATCAATACGATCAGTATGTGCTAAATCAAATTGTAATTCTGCAGAGTATTTAATTTTAAAATCACTATAACCTTCTAAACCTAATTTATGACAAAGTCTTACAATGGTAGCAGGAGAGGTATAAGTTTTTTTTGCAAGTTCTTTGATTGAAAGATTTAAAACTTTTTCTCCTTCATTCAATATGTAATGGGCAATTTCTTTTTCTGAATGAGAGAAATCTAACTCAAATTCTAATTGTGTCATTATACTCATTTTTATCACCGTTTATAGTATATCATGAAACAAAGTTTCATGAAATGGCTTTTATTTACATTAAATATGAAACATTATAAAAAGGAATATCGAAGATATTTACAATCAAGATGAGATGATTAAAATGATATATGGATATAAAAAAGGAGAATATTATGGAAAGAAAATTACCAAAAGATTTTTATTGGGGTGGATCAGTATCATCATTCCAAACTGAAGGACATAGAAATGAAGGTGGAAAAGGTTTATGTGTTTATGATGTAAGACCTATGAATCCTGAATTTTCTGATTGGAACGATGCTATTGATGAATACACTCGTTATGATGAAGATATTGCTTTAATGAAAGGTATGGGATTTAATTTTTATCGTTTTTCTATTTGTTGGTCACGTATTATTCCTAATGGGACATTAGATGAACCAGTTAATGAAGAAGGAGTTAAATTCTATAGTGATTTAATTGATAAATTATTAGCTGCTGGTATTGAACCAATGATTACTTTAGTTCACTTTGATATGCCATATCATTTAGTAAAAGAATATAATGGATTTGCTTCTCGTTATGTTGTTGATTGTTTTGAAAGATACGCTAAAGTATGTATTGAAAGATTTGGAGATCGTGTAAAACATTGGATGTCATTCAATGAACAAAATTTACACAGTATGATGTTACGTGTTTCTAATGCAGAAGTCATTCCTGAAGGAGTAAGCTATCCAAAACACTTATATCAAGTAAACCATAATGTTATGATGGCTCATTGTAAAGCAGTTCGTGCTTTAAGACAAATGCAACCAGATGCTAAATTCTGTGGAATGGGTGCTATTACTAATATTTATGCTTATGAAAATAGTCCAGAAAATAATTTCTTTGCAACTAAAGGATATAATTTATTAAATGGTTTCTTAGTTGATACATTTGCTCAAGGTAAATATCCTGATTATTGGAATGCTTATCTTGAAAATAGAGGATGGATGCCTACTTTCGAAGAAGGAGACGAAGAATTATTAAAATATACAGTTGATTATATTGCTTTCTCTTATTATCGTTCAAATACTGTTAAAACAGGTGAATTCAATTATGAAAGACCAGCTCATGAATGTGTAAATGAAAAACAAATTAAAAATCCACATTGTGAAGCAAATGAATGGGATTGGGAAATTGATCCAGTTGGATTTAGATGGACATTAAACGATTTACATCATAGAACAGGACTTCCAGTATTCGTTCTTGAAAATGGTATTGGTTGGCGTGAAGATATGAGTCAAGAAGAAGTAGATCAAATGTTAGCTGAAGGTCGTACAATTGAAGATGATTATCGTATTAATTATCATAGAGATCATATCAAAGAAATGGAAAATGCAATCTTTGAAGATGGTGTAGATTGTTTAGGATATATTACTTGGGGACCAATTGATATTCTAGCAAGTATGTGTAACATGGATAAACGTTATGGATTTGTTTATGTAAATAGAACAAATAAAGATTTAAGAGATATGAAACGTATTCCTAAAAAATCATATCAATGGATCAAAAAAGCATTCGAAAGTAACGGTGCTGATTTAGACTAATCATATAAGATACTGCATAAAAATGTAGTATCTTTTTTTATACTTATAAACAACTTAAAAATTATGATCAATTAATCATTTTTCCTTATATCATAGGAATATAGATGATATAATACTTATAAGTAGAGAAAAAATTATTAATTTGACATGATTGAGGAGGCAATAGTATGGAATTTAAAGATGTCATTCAAAACAGATACTCATGTAAAGATTTTTCTACACAACAAGTAGAAAAAGAAAAATTAATAGAAATATTAGAAGCAGGTAGAGTCGCTCCAACGGCTAAAAACTTACAAGAACAAAAAATTTATGTTGTTCAATCAAAAGAGTATTTAGATAAAATAGATGCATGTACACCTTGTCGTTATCATGCACCAACTGTTTTAGTTGTAGCTTATGATAAAAACAATGTTTTTGATTATCCTGGTAATGAAAGAAATTCAGGAATTGAAGATGCTACAATTGTAGCAACTCATTTAATGTTGGCTGCTTATAATGCAGGTATTGATAGTTGTTGGATCAATTTCTTTGATCCTCAAGAAATGAAAAAAGCTTTAGATTTACCTGAAAATGAAGAAGTCGTCATGATGTTGGATTTAGGATATGGGAATCAAAAAGAACCACTTCCAAATCATCATTTGAAAAAAGAATTGGATGAAACAGTTAAATACTTGTAATTTTTATAACAAAATAAGCTTTGCTTGTTTTGTTATTTTTTTGTTACAATAATGATAAGAGGTGAGCTATATGAAGCTGTTATTTAAACAACAACCATCTTTTATCTTTCGCTTTTATGTAACAAATCAAGATAATGAATTGTTATATATTATAAAAAGAAAAATGGCAATTATGTATCAACTTTATATATATGATGCTCATGAAAATATTGTTGCTAGGATTGAAGAAGATCCACGATCAGCTGCTTTTTTTGTTTATAAAAATGAGAAATATATTGG
>UQVG01000088.1 GCA_900544435.1 uncultured Erysipelotrichaceae bacterium
AATTTTTTATCTATTTGATAATAAATTATAAATTGTATGAATTTATACAATATTACTAGACAAATAAAATTGTATACAATATAATGTTAGCAATACAAATAAGAAAGGAAGGTTTTATATATGACCGAAAAAAGAGTTTACAATTTCTCAGCAGGTCCTTCAATGTTACCTGTTGCTGTACTTGAAAAAGCAGCAAAACAAATGTTGAATTATGAAGGCAGTGGTATGTCTGTTATGGAGATGAGTCATAGATCCTCTTCCTACTTAGAAATCTTTGAAAAAACAAAAGGATTATTAAAGAAAGTGATGAATGTTCCTGACAATTATAAAATTGTTTTCATTCAAGGAGGAGCAACACAACAGTTCTCAATGGTGCCTTTAAATCTTTTAAAGAATGGGAAAGCTGACTATGCGATTACTGGTGCTTTTAGTAAAAAAGCAGCAGCAGAAGCTAAAAAATATGGGGATATTCATATAGTTTATGATGGAAGTGTTAATGATTTTAAACATATTCCTACACAAGATGAATTAGATTTATCAACAGATGCATCTTATTTACACATCTGTGCGAATAACACAATTTATGGAACAGAATGGAAATACGTACCAGAAACAAATGGTGTACCAATTATTGCTGATATGTCATCTAATATTTTATCTAAACCAGTAGATGTAAGTAAATATGGAATGATTTATGCTGGTGCTCAAAAGAACATGGGAATTGCTGGATTAGGGGTAGCAATTATCCGTGAAGATTTACTTCAAGATGTTGCCAAAACAACACCTGTTTTATTAGATTATAAATTGATGATTAAAAATGATTCAATGTATAACACACCACCAGCTTATGCTATTTATGTTTTAGGACTTGTTCTTGAATGGATTGATTCTTTAGGTGGCTTAGAAGTCATGAAAGAAAGAAATGAAAAGAAAGCTAAATTAGTTTATGACTATTTAGATCAATCTACTTTCTATAAAGCACATAGTGATAAAGAAAATAGATCATTGATGAATGTGACTTTTACTACACCAAATAAAGATTTAGATGCGAAATTTGTTAAAGAAAGTATTGAAGCAGGCATGACAAATTTAAAAGGTCATCGTTCTGTAGGGGGAATTCGTGCTTCTATTTACAATGCAATGCCATATGAAGGTGTTGAAAAACTTGTAGCATTTATGAAAGAATTTGAAGAAAATAATCGATAAGGGGTCAAGTATGTATAAGGTTAAATTGATGAATAAAATATCTTCAGTAGGATTAGATTATTTTAATGAAGATTACCAATATGGGGAAACGTTAGAAAATGAAGATGCTATTTTACTTAGAAGTGCATCTTTACATGAATATGAATTTTCAAATGATGTTAAAGCGATTGCGAGAGCTGGTGCGGGGGTCAATAACATTCCTGTTGATAAATGTTCTGAAAAAGGAATTGTTGTTTTTAATACACCAGGAGCAAATGCTAATGCAGTAAAAGAACTTGTTTTATGTGCATTATTCTTATCAAGTCGTAAGATTGTTGAAAGTATTGAATGGGTCAATACTTTAAAGGATGATGAAAATGTTGCTAAGACAGCCGAAAAAGGAAAATCAAACTTTGTAGGACCAGAAATCGAAGGTAAAAAATTAGGGGTCATTGGATTAGGTGCTATTGGAGTTTTAGTAGCGAATGCAGCTAATAAACTTGGAATGGAAGTTTATGGATATGATCCATTTATGTCTGTTAATTCTGCATGGGCTTTATCAAAACATGTACGTAAAGCAAAAGATATGGATGAGATCTTTAAAACATGTGATTATATTACAGTGCATGTACCAAGTACAAAAGATACAAAGGGTATGTTAAATAAAGAGAAGTTTGCATTAATGAAAGATGGTGCACGTTTATTAAACTTTGCTAGAGGGGACTTAGTTGTAAATGCTGATTTATTAGAAGCTGTAGAATCAGGTAAATTAAGTAAATATATAACTGATTTTGCTTCACAAGAATTAATTGGAAAAGATAATATTATTGTTTTACCTCATTTAGGAGCTTCTACTCCTGAAAGTGAAGATAATTGTGCAAAAATGGCAGTTCAAGAATTAAAAGATTTCTTAGAAAATGGAAATATTAAAAATTCTGTAAACTTCCCAGCTGTTAATCAACCAAGAGAATCAAAAGTAAGACTATGTATTACAAATAAAAATATGCCAAATATCTTGGCACGTATTTCTAAACTATTTGCAGATCACAACTTAAATATAGAAAATATGGTAAATCGTTCTCGTGGGGATTATGCTTATACATTGATTGATACAAATGATGATGTACGTCAAGATATTATTGAACGTATTGAAGCAGCAGAAGGTATTATTAATGTAAGAGTTATTAAATAGAACTTATAAATGATTTAAGAGGTCCTAAATGGACTTCTTTTTTTTGGACTATTTGTCCATTGAAAGAAGAAAAAAGGAAAGATAGAATAATAATAGAAATGAAACAAATATGAGACAAACTGTTTTAAAACATATGATACAATAAAATCAAGAAAACTTCTTACATTAATATAAAAAACAAAAATCAAATCCTAACTATAAAACACACATGTAAGGAGGAAACAAATGAATAAAGAAAGAAATGCCAGTGACAGTGCCTGTAAAAAAATACTAAGAAACAATGAATGTTTTGCTGATCTATGTAATGTTGTCTACTTTCAAGGGAAACAAGTTATCAAACCTGAAAATCTCTTTTCACAGGAAAATGATCTATCAACTTTGATAGGAAAAGAAATACCATTTTTTGAAGCTAAAAGATATCGAGATATCGTTAGAAAAGCAAATATCAATGGTACTTATATGATCATAGGAGTAGAACATCAAAGCAGTGTAGATAAAGAAATGATTTATCGTATACTCAACTATGATGCATTGCTTTATAAAAATCAAGTTGAAAGCAAAAAAGAAGTTCAACCAGTAGGAACCTTTGTATTTTATACAGGTGACAAAGAATGGACATATCCAGATTCTTTAAAAGGAACGTTGAAAAATATTCCACCAGAGATGGAAAAGTATATCAATGATTGGAGATTTCCGGTATTGGATATTAAAAAGATAGATTTTACAAAACTTAGGAATCAACATTTAAGAGATATTGTAGAAATCTCACAAGGTATGTATCAAGGAAGTTATGAAGGATTAAGAGTAAACCGTATGGTTAAAACAGAAAGTATCAAGATAGCAGCCATCTTTACGCACACAGACATTAAAGAAGAAGACTTACCAGAAGGAGATGAAATCAACATGTGTAAGGCAATGGATCAATTATTTCAAAGAATGAGAAACGAGGGAGAAAGTATTGGAATTGAAAAAGGTAAACTAAATACCTTAAAAGAATTGCTTAAAATTAAATTTGGGTACTTATCGAGTAATTTAGAAGAACAACTTACAAAAGCATCCCTCGATAAATTAGAAGTACTAACTGTTAATATATTTAATATTAATAGTGAAGAAGATGTTTTAAAAATTATTCATTAAAAAAAGAGAGTATGTTTTTATACTCTCTTATTTTTCATTTACATATTGTTTAAAGATTCTTCCTCTTTCTTCATAACCCTTAAATTCATCAAATGAACTTGTCGATGGAGAAAGTAAGATGATATCTCCTGGTTCACTTATTTCAAATGCTTTATTAACAGCATCTTTTAAAGTTTCTTCATAATAAGCATCTTGATGATGCATATCTTCTTTAAAACGTTTTCCTGCAGCTCCAAAAGTTACAAGTTTTTTAATATGTGAATTATAAGTAGACATTTCTTGTAAGTCTAATCCTTTATCAAAACCACCCATTAATAAAATAACTGGTTGTTTAAAAGCTTTTAATGCAATAATACTTGCATCTGTATTTGTTGCTTTTGAATCATTATAAACCTTTACACCATTATATTCTCTGACAAATTCAATACGATGTTCAACTCCATTAAAATGAGAAACAACATCCTTAATAACTTTTGATTCTACACCTGCTACTTTACAAATAGCAGTTGCAATCATAATATTTTGTACATTATGATCTCCAACAATTTTAATATCTGTTAAATCAAGAACATGTTCTCCTTTAAAACAAATTGCTTCATCAATAATTTGACAATCAGCTTCTTTATTTAAAGATTGAGTTAAACATTTACAATGAACTGGAAATCTTTTTACATATTCTTGTAAAGTTTCATCATCGATATTATTTACAAAAACTTCTTGATCTTTACAATTTTCATAAATACGCATTTTAGAAGCATAATATTCATCTAAAGATGCCATATAATCTAAATGATCTGGTGTTAAATTAATAACAGTTGAAATTTCTGGTTTGAATTTTTCAATATCTAATAATTGGAAATTAGACATTTCAATCACAATATAATGATTTTCTTCTTCTAATAAATTATTTTCTAAAACAACATCACACAAAGGTTTTCCAATATTACCAGCAAAATGTACATTTTTGTATTGTGCTTTTAATATTTCATAAATCAATGTAACTGTTGTTGTCTTACCATTTGTCCCTGTAACAGCAATATAATGTTGCTTTTTAGCAACTTGATAAGCTAACTCAATTTCTGTATAAACAGGAATACCTCTTTCCTTTAATCTTAAAATAAAAGGTTTATGATAATTAATTCCTGGATTTTTAACAACAAAATCAAAATTTCTTTCAAAAAGCTCATCAGGATGTCCACCAGCAACAATTTCAATACCTGCATCCAAGTATTCTTGATATCCTTCAATCTTTTCTAATTCTTTTCCTTCATTGATTGTAATTGTTGCATTTAATTTTTGTAATAACTTAACTGCTGCCTTACCACTTCTAGCAAGACCAATCACTAAAACCTTTTTCCCTGTTAACATTTTACATAACTCCTATCACAATAGCGATAATACCACAAATAAATCCAATAAACCAAAATGAAATCGTTACTTGTTGTTCAGACCAACCTAACATTTCAAAATGATGATGAATTGGTGCCATTTTAAAGACACGTTTTCCTCTTGTTTTAAAAGAAACAACTTGAATAATTACTGATAAAGTTTCCATTAAGAATACGCCACCAACAACAATTAACAATAATTCTTGTTTTGTTAGGATCGCTAAAATAGCTAAAAATCCACCAAGTCCAAGAGAACCAACATCTCCCATAAAAATACGTGCAGGATGATAGTTAAAATACATAAATCCAAGTAATGCTCCAACCATTGCTGTAGCATAACTTGCAATTGTATAATCTTTGATCATAATAGCGTAAATGATAAATGGTGCAATTGCAACCATTGAAAGTCCTGTCGCAAGTCCATCTAAACCATCAGATAAGTTAACACCATTACTTTCACCAGTAAACATAATAAATACTAAAACAGCATAGAACCAACCAAAATCAATATTCACTTTGACAATTGGAATAGTTACTTCTGTTGTAAAACCTGGTACAAAATTTTCTAAATACAAATAACATCCAACTGCTAAAATTGCTTGCATCAAGAATTTTTGCCATGCTTTTAATCCTTCATTTTGATGTTTTAAAATAATTAAAGCATCATCAATAAATCCAATTAAACTATACCCAACTAAAACAATTGTAATTAAAATTAAATTAGGATTTGTTATATTTTTATAATTAACAACAAATGCCGCAATTACTGCCGCTAAAACAAAAACGACACCACCCATTGTAGGTGTACCACCTTTTTTCTTATGTGATTCTAATCCCTCTTCTCTTTCTACTTGACCAAACTTCATTTTATGTAGAAATGGGATGACTTTAGGCATTGCAAGTAAAACTAATAATAGTCCAATCCCAAATGCCAACATTAATTTTATAAAGTTTTCCATAAACTTCATTCCCCTTCACTCTTTATTTCTTTTACACTATACCACACTTTTTTATCTCCATCAAATTTCTAAAAAAAACGCACTCTTTTTTCTTATAAAGACATATTAGATTTATTAATAAAGAGAAAATAAAAATACGCTTTCGCGTATTTTTATTATTGAATTGTTCCAATTTCAAGTGATTTAATTTTTTCAGCAATCATTTCCATTGCTGCATCTTCATCTTCACCTTCAACAACAATTTCAACTTTTGCCTTATGAGGAATTCCTAGAGACAAAACACCCATTAAAGACTTCATATTTACTGATTTTTCATTATAATTGAGCGTCACATGACTTTTATAAAGTTTGACTGCATCCACTAATTCAGTAGCTGGAGAAGCATAAAGACCTACAGGATTTGTAATTTCAATATTCACTTTTTTTGCCATAATAATCTCCCCTTTTCTATATGTTTATTATAGCACGTTTTTGTTGATTTGACTTACCTTTTTTCAATAATCACAACATATGGCGAATTGTTTTTATTCATCATCTCAAACTTTGCTACATTATATAATTTATGATCTAAAGTATGAAAATATGCATCCAAATTTTCACTTTCTTTACCTTGATCATGACCTATATAAACAACCACATATAAGTTTCCACCTTGAACTAAACAATTTAAAGCTTTTTTAATTGTTTTTAAAGTCGTTTCATAATGCGTAACGCATTCATGATTACCCCCTGGTAAGTAACCTAAATTAAAAATTCCTACTTCAAAATTTTGAACATCTTCATCAAAATATTCATGACTTTTTAAAAACAAAGTAACATTTTGTTTTTCTTTTATTAACTCCTTTGTATGATTTAAAGCTAATGCTTGAATATCATAGCTATAAACATGTTGACAATACTCACTTAAAAACAATGTATCGTGACCATTTCCCATCGTAAAATCAATTCCATTTTGATATTTATGTTCTTTAATTCTTTGATGTACAAATTCAATCATTGATTCCATTTTATTTACCTCTTTTTCCATAAAATTCTTGAGGACAATCTACTCTAAATTCATATTTTTTCTTATTAACTGGATGCACAAAACCAAATGCATGTGCATGTAATCCTAATCTTCTAAGAGGATTCGTTGTTGCTCCATATTTTTTATCACCAACAATTGGATGGTGAATATTGGATAATTGAACTCTGATTTGATTTTTTCTACCTGTATCTAACTGTATTTCTAATAAAGTTTGATTATTCATTTCTTTGATTACTTTATAATGTGTAATTGCTAGTTTTCCTTTTTCCTTATGAGTTACATAAACTTGTTGACTCTTACTTTCTGCTAAATAATTTTTTAATGTTCCGTTTTTTAAGCCTTTACCTTCTACTAAAGCCATGTATCCTCTTAAATAAACAATTTTATTCCAATCTTTTTGTAATAAATCTCTTATTTTTTCATTCTTACAAAACATTAAAACACCCGAAGTTTCACGATCTAAACGATGAACAATAAAAACTTTTTGTTTTCTATCTTGTTTTTTTAAATATTCACTTACATAATGATAAGCTGTTTTTTCTTTTTCTTTTCCATCTGACATACTTAATAATCCTGATGGTTTATTGATGACAACAAATTCTTGATCTTCATAAAGAATTTCTAATGAAGAAGTATTTTCTTTTTTGATTTCTACTTGATCATTTTCATGTAATAAATAATCAAATTGGCTTATTTGTTGGTTGTTTACATAAACTTGTTTATATTTTAATAAGTTTTTCGCATTTTTACGATTATAAGATAATAATAGATAATCCATTAATAACATTTCTTTTTTTACTTTCATTTTTCTCTCCTAAAAAAATGCAAAGAAATC
>UQVG01000089.1 GCA_900544435.1 uncultured Erysipelotrichaceae bacterium
TTTAAACTATATCAAACGGTAAAAAATATGTATTTTACAATATCATTTATGTTTTTTATACTTTTAGTAACAACAAGGAGGAAGTAAAAATGAACGCACCTTATAAATATGATATTGTAGGAAGTTTTTTAAGAGATAAAGAAATTAAACAAGCAAGAGAAGAATTTGCTTTAGGTAAAATAACACTTCAACAATTAGAAGAAGTTGAAAATAAATCTATCGAAAATCTTGTAAATGAAGAAAAAGCAGTTGGTTTAAAAGCTGTCACTGATGGTGAATTTAGAAGAGCTTTTTGGCATTTAGATTTTTTATGGGATTTAAAAGGAGTAGAAAAAGTATCTGTTGAACATTTTTCAATTGCTTTTAAAGGACATCAACCAAAAAGTCAAACATTAAAAATTGTTGATCAAATTGATTTTCCAGAAGATCATCCATTTTTAAAACATTTTAAATTTATGCAAAGAGTATCAGGAGATACAGAAGTGAAACAATGTATCCCTTCTCCATCAATGCTTCATCTTATTTGTTGTATTAGAGAAGAAAATTACCAACCTATTGAAAGATATCAAGATGATGATGTTTTATTAAAAGACATTGCTTTAGCTTATCAAAAAGCTATTAAAGCTTTTTATCAAGCTGGTTGTCGTTATCTTCAATTAGATGATACTTCATGGGGAGAATTCTGTTCAAAAGAAAAAAGAGAAGTTTATAAGGCAAGAGGAATCGATGTAGATGAACTTGCTAAAAAGTATGTAAAAATGATTAATCTTGCTTTAGAAGCTAAACCTGATGATATGGTTATTACAATGCATATTTGTAGAGGCAACTTTAGATCAACATGGTTTACTTCAGGTGGATATGAACCAGTTGCAAAAACTTTATTTGGAAATTGTCATGTTGATGGATTCTTCTTAGAATACGATAGTGAACGTGCTGGTGGCTTTGAACCTCTTCGCTATATTAAAAATCAAAAAGTTGTTTTAGGTCTTGTCACTTCTAAAGATGCTAAACTTGAAAACAAAGATGAAATTATTAAACGTATTCATGAAGCAGAAAAATATGTTCCATTAAATCAATTAGCATTGTCTCCACAATGTGGTTTTGCTTCAACAGAAGAAGGAAATTTACTTACTAAAGAAGAACAATGGAATAAGGTCAAACTTGTTAAAGAAATTGCTGAAGAAGTTTGGCAATAATAAAAGGAACTCTCGTTCCTTTTATTATTTTATAGCTGATTTTAACGTTTCTTCTGTCATTGCAAAAGTTTCCGCTACTTTTTGATAGATGATTTCTTCATCAATATGTAGTTCTTTTAAAAGTTTAACAATTTTTTTAAGATCTTCTTTTCTAGTTTTATCCATTGCATCATTCATCAAGTTTTCAAAAATATCAAACAAATTAATATCATCACTAGATTCATTTTCAATACTTTCCAATAAAATAGATTTCATATCACGAGAACGACTTCTTTTATCACGATATAAAATATAAGCCTTAGCTACTCTTACATAGCCTTCTTCAATTAAAATTTCTTCAACCGTATCTTGAACAAGTTCCACTGTTGGTAAAGTACTTTCTTTTTCCTCTAATCTTTTTTCTACATCATGAGCAATAGCATATACTTTCTTTAATTCTACTTTATCAAAACATGCACTAAAGGCTTTATAAAGCGCTCCAGCAATTTTGTCTACTTCAAAGTCAACTAAACGCCCATCTCTTTTTCTAATACTTTTAATCATACAAAGCCTCCTATCTATCTATAGTATAATGAAATTTTTATTTAATTTCATTAGATATGATATTTTTCTACATGGACTTGATAATTTTTATAAATTACTAAAATATAATCTTCTTTTAATTTTTCAACAATCCCATATCTAAAGACATCTTCTTGATTTAATTGATACTTTTCTATTAATCGATGTTTGATTTCTTTTTCATTATCAATTCTTGTCTTCCACCATTTTTTAGGTTTGACTTTAGATAATCTTAAATAGTCTTCTATTAATTCATCTTCATATTGTCCTTTTAAGTAAAGATTGATATATTGAAATAATTCATCTAATTGAAAACCAAAGAATTTAAATTGTTGAGCTTGGTAAAATTCACCCAAATCTAAAAAGAAATAAAATGGTGACTTACATTGTCTTAAGACTTTATTCATTGTTATTGGCATTCTTCCTGAATTCCAATATTTTTGTAACATATCTTCAGCTAAATGGATTTTTTCAATATCTTCTTTAGATAAATCATGACTCTCTATTAATTCATAAGGAGCATGTTTTTCATAAATATAACCATATTTATCAGCTTCTTTTCTTAAACTTGTTCCTCTTAAAAGTTTTAAGAAACCTAATTGTAATTCTTTAGGATATAATCTAAAAACATCATCAAATGATTTTGAGAATCTTTGTAAGTTTTCTAGTGGTAATCCAGCTATTAAATCTAGATGAAAATCTATTTTATGATTTTGTTGAAGTTGTCTAATAACATCACATAGACGTTCAAAGTTTTGATATCTTTGAACAACTTTATTTGTTGGTTCATATGTTGATTGAATACCTATTTCAAATCTAAGTAAACCATCAGGTGCTTCTTCATTAATAAAATCAATGATTCTTTGATCTAAAACATCCCCATTGATTTCAAATTGTAATTGAACACCTGGATGACAGTTTTTAAAAACAAAATCTAATATTTCTAAAGCATGTTCTGTTTTAGCGTTAAACGAACGATCTAAAAGCTTAATTACTTTGACATCTGTATTTAAGATTGCTTTTAATTGTTGTTTTAAATAATCCATTGAAAAGAATCGTAATCCTTTTTCTAATGAAGATAAACAATATTGACATTGATAAGGACATCCTCTACTTGTTTCAAAATACAAGATTCTATTTTTCATATCCTTCATGTCTCTTTCTAATAAATAAGGAGACTCCAATGTTTCTAAATAACTTAAATCAACTGGTGGAATCAAACGTGAATCTCGATGTTCTTTTGTACTTACACCTTGAAGATCAACTTCTTCATTATTTTCTAAAGCCGTAAGTAATTGGTTTAAAGCAACTTCTCCTTCACCAGCCATAATATAATCAATTTCAAATTCATCTAAAAAATGATCAATTTCATAAGTTACTTCTGGTCCACCAATAATAATCTTTAATTCAGGTTTTCTTTCTTTTAATAAATGACATAATTTTTGAATATGATCTACATTCCAAATATAGACACTTAAACAAAGAACATCCAAATTCATTGATAAAAGATCATCTACAACATGATTTAAATCATCTTTAATAGTATATTCTTTAAAATCAATATCATGATTATCTTTACAAGCTACATAAAGAAGTCTTAAAGCTAATGATTTATGGATAAATTTTGAATTTAATGTTGTTATTAATGTTTTCATAATCACTCTATATAAAAATCTAGAGAAAACTCTAGATTTTTAATCTTTCTTAAATTTTGGAATAACGTTTTTATATAAACAATATTCTTCTAATATCCAGTTTTGATCTTTAATTTCTTTAGCCACTTTGATACCTACATAACGTAAATGCCATGGTTCATGAGAAATTCCTGTAATACCATCTGTACCTTCTGTAAAACGAACAATAAAACCATATTTTGCACAGTTTTCAACAACCCATTTATATTCTACTGTATCTCCAAAAACAAGTCTTTGTTTATCAACAACACTTTGAGCTGTCATATCAATTCCAAGTCCTGTTTGGTGTTCACTCGCTCCCGGAGTTGCTACATATTCAGCAGCATAAGCACCACCGTATTTTTGTTCAGTATCTTGATAGATTTTTTCTTGTTCTTCATATGAACGATAACCACTATTTAATAATAAATGCATTCCTTCTTTTTTAGCATCTTTAATCATTTTAACTAAAGCATTTGCTGCTACTTTTCTAAGTTGTGGATGATCACATGTAGGAGCTACATATTTACTATCTAATTCTACTAAATCATTTGGTTCATAATCATTTAAATAAAAACCTTTTTTTACAAGTGTTAAATAATCATCTGGATTTGCAATATTATATTTAACTTTTGCTTGTCCATTACTTGAAACAATAAAAGGATAATTCACAATATTAACAGCATAATTATAATCTTTAACTGTATTATATTGTGCAATATATTCTTCCATTTTCTTTAAATGATAACCTTTTACTTTTCTATAAGGAGCTGTTTGATTATTTTTAAGTTTTTTATCTATTAAATATTGAAGATCACTTTTACCAGCACCATCTTTTAACATTGTCCAAATAGTATTTTCACTATATCCCATTGCCTTTAATGAAGGTGCTTGATTTTCAAAAATATAATTAACAACATCTACGATATCATCATAAGCCATATCCTTATGTAACGCATAGAATTGTTCATATTCATCATAAAGAGTTACTTTATTTGAATTATCGATCCATTTTAAAATATGTTTCATTTCATCATGAGATAATAATTCTTTTTCTTCTTCACTATCAAATGACTTCACTAATTCACTTGTTGTTGACCAAGAGTAACCTTTCATCAAAAATTGAATTCTATTAAAATTCAAATAAACGATCAAACCAACAATCACTACAACTGCAGCAATTATAGCAATGGCAGTACGTCCTACTCTTAAACGTCTTTTTGAACGACTATATGAACTGTAATAACTGTAATCTGTTTTTTTCTTAAATAATCCCATTTCTTCTCACCTCTATTAACGTACCGCTATTATAGAAAATATATATTCTACTTACAATCTTTTTTTAAATAGTTTTTTCTACCAATTTCATATAAATCATTTCCTAAATGATCAATGACTACAACTAATGGCATATTTTTTACTTTTAACTTACGAATAGCTTCTGGTCCTAAATCATCAAAAGCAATCACTTCACATTCTTCTATACATGAAGACATCATCGCTCCAGCACCACCAATGGCTCCAAAATAAACACCATGATAATCAATGATAGCTTTTTTTACGGCATCACTACGATACCCTTTACCAATCATCGTATGTAAGCCAAGTTTAATAAGTCTAGGTGAATAAGCATCCATTCTTCCTGAAGTGGTTGGTCCACCACTACCAAATACTTGACCTGGTTTTGAAGGTGTTGGGCCAACATAAAAGATCGTTTGATCTTGAATATTGAAAGGAAGTTCTTTTCCTTCATCTAATAATTGAATCAATCTTTTATGAGCAGCATCTCTTCCTGTATAAATCGTTCCACTTAAAAAGACTTCATCTCCAGCTTTTAGCTGTTTAATTTTATCAACTGTTAATGGTGTTTCTAAATAAATCATAGCGAAACCTCCTTATGACGTGAGACATGACAACAAATACTAACAGCTACTGGCATTCCTGCAATATGTGTAGGGAAAGTTTCAATATTTAAAGAAAGTGCTGTTGTCTTTCCTCCATAACCAGCAGGTCCAATTCCTGTTTCATTGATCATTTGTAATAATTCATCTTCTAAAGAAGCATATCTTTGATCTGGGTGATGAC
The DNA here is from genome assembly GCA_900544435.1 of uncultured Erysipelotrichaceae bacterium. GTDB lineage: Bacteria > Bacillota_I > Bacilli_A > Erysipelotrichales > Coprobacillaceae > Faecalibacillus. The sequence continues at coordinate 5,516 of UQVG01000089.1, forward strand.
TTCCAATTTCACGAATCATAGCTTTTTTAGCAAGCATTGTCACTTTATCAAAAGAACCTCCAATACCTACACCAATCACCATTGGTGGACAAGCATTTGGTCCTGCATCATTGACAACTTTCATCACAAAATCCTTAATTCCTTGAAGTCCATCACTTGGCTTCAACATTTTAATTTGACTCATATTTTCTGAACCAAATCCTTTAGGTGCTAAAGTAATATGAAAAGTATCTCCCTCAACAATTTCATAATAAATAATTGCTGGTGTATTATCTTTTGTATTAGTACGTTCAAACAAAGGATCTTTAACAACTGATTTTCTTAAATAACCTTCTGTATATCCTTGTCTTACTCCTTCTTGAATTGCTTCATTTAAACTACCACCTGTAATATGTACTTCTTGCCCCATTGTCACATAAACAAAAGCCATCCCTGTATCTTGACAAATAGGCATTTGTTTTTCATGTGCCAACTTAGCATTATCCATTAATACTTGTAATGTTTTTTTCGCAAGCTCACTATCTTCTTCAGCATGTTTTTGTGACAATGCTTTTTCAACATCTTGGGGTAAAATAGTTGCTGCTTCTATACACATCTTTTTAATTGCATCTGTAATTGTTGAACATGTTATTTCTCTCATTGTGCTCTCCTTTTTTTACTATGATAATGGCTTTGATCTTCTAATTGTTCTTGTTTAAACTCATGCCAGCCATTAATAACTTTACCTTGAGGAACCACCAGATTCTTAGCAGTTCCTAAACCTTTTATTAATCCTGCTCGATGATCTGGATCAGGATCTTTATAAGAAGCTCCTGCTTCTAACTTACAACTATAAACATTGATATTTCCTAGTATTTGCGAACCTCGTCCAAAATAACAATTTCCATAAACATTAATATTGCCATCATATCTACCTTCATCATTGAAAATAATTTGTGCTTGATTCATATTGGCCTTAATTGAAATCGGTCCTCCACTGAAAATATTTTCATTACCTACTTCTATTACACCACCATTTTCAGCAACAAAATAAGTATTAGTAAAAAAGGTATTATGACTTCCAATTTTAATTAAAGAATCATGATCACTTTTTATCACAATATTACTATAAAATATATTATCTTTTCCAATATGTACACTTTTACTAATTAATAATGAATATGGATCAAAAACAACATTTTCTAAAGCAACTTCACTTATAATTTCATCAACTGTATAAAAACCATATTGTTTTCTATACTCATCTATCCTATTAATCATCATCTTCACCTATTCAATAATATTATCTTTTACATCAGGATAATAAATAGAATAATATCTAAGTGACATTAATTCCATTGTTGTAAGTAAATTATGTTTACCTGTTCTTTTATATTTTGAATCACCTATTTCAATAATATAATCTGGTTCAAAACCAAAATCAAAATCCTTATCATTTGTAATAACAACAATTTTAGCATTTGATTTTTTAATATATGAAATCATCTTTTGACTACCATTAAAAATATGACCACTAACTGATAAAACAATAGCAATACTATTTTCATCTAATTCCTTAGCACATTGAAGTTGACTCGTTTGTTCCATATAAGCCATTGTAAACTTTTCTAACATCAATAAATCCGTTTGAAAATGTAAAGCAACTGAATGTGAAAATTGTGTTCCAAAAAAAGCTACATTATCACTATCATGAATCAGTTTTAAAACTTCATCTATTATATTCCAATCTAAATAAGAAGAAAGTTGATTTAAAGATGTACAAATTTGTTGACTATAATACGCTGTACTTTTTTCAGGATCATCTTTCATCATATCCAATGGAACATTAATTAAATTATTAAATTTTCTTGATGTTGAACTAAACCAAGCACACTCTTGTTTTAAATGTGCATAATTTTCATAACCTAGTGTTCTACAAAAACGAGAAATGGTTGATGGAGACACAAAACATTCACTCGCTAGTTTAGAAATTCCCATATGAGCTACATCTGAAATATGATGTGCCATATACCAGGCAATATTATAATTTGTATCTGTTTCATTGGCGCTATCTAAATATATTAATAATCTATAAAATAAATTTTTCATGTCATCCTCCCCTATTCTACAATATTATACACTAAATTCATCTTTATGCTTATATAAATTTGTGATAACAAATCACATATTTTTTT
>UQVG01000090.1 GCA_900544435.1 uncultured Erysipelotrichaceae bacterium
CTTAACATAAATAGAACTGTCTTTTGTACAATGCCACCTTAACTTAATGACATTGCTTCTTAGAAGTCTTTTTTTTATTTTTAGACATATTGTTATATGGGGTGACAAAATGGCTGGTAAAGTGTATGAAATTATGACTAAGGCAACTTTATCAAAAGGAACTAAAAAGACAATTTCTAAATATGATTATACAGTCAATGAAGTCGATAAAATACTAGGTTGCTGGATTAGTAACCATCATTATCAAGGTTTGATACATGATGATCAACCTTATATAGAAGGAAGTTTTGATTTGCATATTTGGTATAGTTATTTAAATGATAGTTTTTTATTAAAACAACAAGTGCATTACCAAGATGCTATTGATTTAAATATGAAAGATCATCAACTCAGTCAAAATGATCAAATTATTGTTGAAAGTCAATACTTACCTCGATGTATCCATGCAACCTTAGAAAATAAAACAATGCACATCGAAATAGAAAAACAAATGTCTTTAAAAATCATTGGTGATACAACAATTCTTGTAGAAAGTAAAACAAATGATGAAGAACTTGAAATGAAAATTAATCCCGATTTCATAACATAGAAAGATGTTTCTTTCTATGTTATAATAATCAACGAATTAGAATGAGGTGTAAAAATGAAACAAAAATACAGTCCAATGATGATGCAATATTTAGGCATTAAAGAACAAAATAAAGATGCTATTGTGATGTTTAGATTAGGAGATTTTTATGAAATGTTCTTTGATGATGCGATGATTGTTTCTAAAGAACTAGAACTTGCTTTAACAGGGAAAAATGCCGGCGCTAAAGAAAGAGTTCCAATGTGTGGAGTTCCTTTTCATAGTGCGAGTGGATATATTCAAAAATTAGTAGATAATGGTCATAAAGTCGCTATTGTTGAACAATTAACAGATCCTGGTAAAAAAGGAATTGTTGAACGTGGTGTTGTTCAAATTGTCACACCAGGTACTATTTTTGATGATTCAATGACAAAAAATAAAAATAATTATATTGCGTGTATGATGATTTTTGATTTTGTTTATACACTTGCTTTTTGTGATATTACAACAGGTGAATTTCAAGTCATCAATATTGATAAAAAGGATCATCTTTTAAATAATCAATTAGCTTCGATGGAAGTTAAAGAAATTGTTGTTAAAAGTGATTGTACATATAGCTTTAATGATTCAATTATGGTATCTCATTATGATAATGAAACATTTAATGAAAAATATCGAGATATTTTTCATAATATAAAGGATTTAAAAGAAATTAAAGTAGCTACTTTATTATTAAATTATTTAATTGAAACACAAAAAAGAGACTTAGAACATCTTCAAATGATTGAAGAAATCAATAATCAAGATTTTATGACAATGGATCTTTATACTAAAAAATCATTAGAATTAACTGAAAATTCTAAAGATCATGAAAAATATGGTTCCTTATTTTGGTTATTAGATATGACAAAATCAGCAATGGGAGCAAGACTTTTAAAGAGTTATATTGATCGACCACTTTTAAAAAAAGAAGCCATTGAAGAAAGATTAGATATTGTTGAAATCTTTACCCAACAATTTATTCAAAGAGAAAGTATTAAAGAAATATTAAAAGAAATCTATGACTTAGAAAGACTATCAAGTCGTATTGCTTTTGGAAACATTAATGCAAGAGATTTAAAATGGATTGCTTCTTCTTTAAAAGTCTTACCAGAATTAAAACAACAACTTTATTCATTCAATGAACCTTTAACAGATCAATTAGCCGATCAAATCATTGATTTATCACATATTACAAAACTCATTGATGATGCTATTATTGATAATCCTCCTCTTACAATTAAAGAAGGAAATATTATCAAAGATCATTTTAATGAAGAATTAGATGAATTACGTTATTTAAGAGATCATGGAAAACAATGGTTAGTTGATTTTGAACAAAAAGAAAGAGAAAAAACTGGTATTAAAAACTTAAAAGTTGGTTATAATCGTGTCTTTGGTTATTATATTGAAGTTACAAAAGGAAGTTTAGATCTTGTTAAAGATGAATTCGAATATACAAGAAAACAAAGTTTATCAAATGCAGAAAGATTTATTACGCCTGAATTAAAAGATATGGAAAGTAAGATTTTATCGGCACAAGATAAAATTCAAAAATTAGAATATGTTTTATTTACTCAAGTTAGAAATGAAATCAAAAAAGAAGTTCATTTAATTCAAGATGTTTCGAAAATTATTGCGCGTGTAGATGTTTATCAATCTCTTGCAATGTTAGCAAGTGAAAATAGTTATGTAAGACCTGTCTTTAATGATCAAAAAATTATGGATATTAAAGAAGGTAGACATGGTGTCATTGAAAAAGTCATGGGGCATGGTAAATATGTACCTAACGATGTTTCAATTGATGAAAATTCACCAGTTGTCTTAATTACAGGGCCAAATATGGGTGGTAAATCGACTTATATGAGACAAGTAGCTTTAATTGTTATTATGGCGCAAATTGGCTCATTTGTCCCTGCTAAATATGCTAATTTAACGATCTTTGATCAGATCTTTACGCGTATTGGAGCCAGTGATGATTTAATTAGTGGTCAATCAACTTTCATGGTAGAAATGTTAGAAGCCAATAATGCTTTACGTTTTGCTAGTGAAAAATCATTGATTTTATTTGATGAAATTGGTCGAGGAACAGCAACTTTTGATGGAATGGCTATTGCCCAGGCAATGATTGAATATATTGCTAGTGAAATTCATTGTATGACATTATTTTCAACCCACTACCATGAACTTACATTTTTAGAAGATAAAGGTCTTGGTATTCAAAATGTTCATGCCAGTGCTAGAGTAGATAATGATCATTTAGTATTTGAATATTTAATTAAAAAAGGACGTTCTAATAAATCTTATGGAGTCAATGTGGCTAAACTTGCTAAATTACCAGATGAAGTAATCAATCGTGCTAATTTAGTATTAGAAACACTTGAAGAAAATAATGTAGAAGATCGTTTAATTGAAGAAAAACAAGTTCAAGTTATTGAAAAAGAAAGTGAAGTTGAAAAATATTTAAAGACAATTGATCCAATGGCTTTATCACCATTAGATGCTTTGTCAACTTTAATCGAATTAAAAAAATTAGTAAAGTAGAGGTGGCCTATGAAAATAAAACAACTTGATGATATTTTAGCAAATAAAATAGCAGCTGGTGAAGTTATTGAAAGACCAGCAAATGTTGTCAAAGAATTAGTTGAAAATAGTATTGATGCTTCTTCTTCTAAAATAGATATTATTATAGAAGAAGGAGGAATGAATTTAATTCAAATTATTGATGATGGTTTAGGAATGGATAAAGAAGATGCACGTCTTTGTTTTTCAAGACATGCAACAAGTAAAATCTATAATGATCAAGATTTATTTTGTATTCAAACATTAGGTTTTAGAGGCGAAGCTATTCCTTCCATTGCTTCTATTTCTCATTTTGTTTTAAAAACAAGTGATGGGAGTCAAGGATCTACAGTTATCTATGAATTTGGTAAATTTATTGAACAAAAACAAAGTGATCTTAATAGAGGAACAAATATTTCTGTTTCTAAACTTTTTCAAAATGTTCCAGCAAGATTAAAATATGTAAAATCTGTCAATGCTGAATTTGCACATATACAAAATTATGTAGAAAGACTTTCTTTATCTCATCCAGATATTGCTTTTACTTTAATGCATAATGATAAATTGACTTATAAAACAAATGGGAATGGAAATTTATTAGAAGTTATTCATCAGATTTATGGGTTATCTGTGGTTAAAAATATGTTGAATTTAAAAGCTGGAAATGATGAATTTCAAATAGAAGGTTTTATTGGCAAAATTGAAGTGAATAGGGCAAGTAAGAATCATATTGTTACGATGGTCAATCATCGTATTGTTAAAAATCAAGTAGCAATCGATGCTATTAATCAAGCATATCGTAAATATTTAGCAGATAATCGTTATCCTATTGCAGTCATCAATATTGAAATTGATCCTTATTTAGTGGATGTCAATGTTCATCCAAGTAAGTTAGAAGTTAAGTTTTCTAAAGAATATGAATTAAAACAATTGATTTTTGATGCGGTATCTAAAACTTTAGAAAATGTAAATTTAACCTATCAAGTTAAAGAAGAAAAACCAGTCTTTAAACCACAACTAGATCAAATGGATCTAGATATTGATTTTAGACAAGAAATTCCTACAAAAGTTCAAGAAAAACCACTAGCTTCATTTATTCAAGAAGAAAAACAACCACTATTTGTACATGAAGAAAAAAATGAATATATAACAGAACCTGTAGAAAAGCTTGTTGAAGAACCTATCCAACTTGAAAAAGTGGAAGTGCCTTTAAAAGAAATGAAAAAGAAAATATTTGTAAAAGCACAAATTCATGGAACTTATATTGTAGGTGAAGATGAAAGTGGAATGTATTTGATAGATCAACATGCTGCACAAGAAAGAATCAATTATGAATATTTTCTAGAAAAATATAGTCATCCAGATATGACAATGAGAGATTTATTAGTACCTATTACAGTTGAATATCCTTTAAGTGAATGTATGATGATTGAAGAAAGAAAAGATTTATTAAAAGAAGTTGGCATTGATTTAGAGCCTTTTGGTAATGGTTTTATTATTAAACAACTGCCAATGTGGATGAATCAAATTAATGAACATTTATTTATTGAAGATATGATTCAACAAATCTTAAAAGATAATAAAATCGATTTACTTTCTTTACAAGAACATGCTATAGCAACATTAAGTTGCAAAGCATCTTTAAAAGGAAATAGTCATCTATCAATTGAATCAATGCAAACAATTGTTGATAATTTAATGCGTTGTGATAATCCTTATGTTTGCCCACATGGAAGACCAACGATTATTCATTATTCAGCATATGAATTAGAAAAATTATTTAAGAGGGTCGTATAATGGAAAAAGTAATTGTTGTAATTGGACCAACAAGTGTTGGTAAAACAAAAATGGGAGTAGCTCTTGCTAAAAAGTTCAATGGAGAAGTTATTAGTGGAGATTCTATGCAAATTTATAAACAGATGGATATAGGAACTGCTAAAGTCACAGAAGAAGAAAAAGAAGGTATTATTCATCATTGTGTAGATATTTTAAATCCTGATGAAACATATAGTGTTCATGATTTTCAACAAACAGTAAGAAAAAAGATAACAGAAATTACCCAAAGAGGACATGTTCCAATAATTGTTGGAGGAACAGGCTTATATATAAAAGCAGCATTATATGATTATCAATTTGATGAAATGGAAAACGATCATCATGCAATAAATGAAAAATATAAAGATTATACAAATGAACAATTACATGATCATTTAAAATCAATCGATGAAGAAAGTGCAAAAACATTACACTTTAATAACCGTCGACGTGTTTTAAGAGCTATTGAAATCTATGAAACAACAGGTAAAAGAAAAAGTGAAATGTTAGAAGAACAAGAACATGTTTGCTTATATGATGCTTATTTTGTAGGATTAACGCTTCCTAGAGATGTTTTATATGAAAGAATTAATAAACGTGTTGATGTGATGATGAAAAATGGGTTAAAAGAGGAAATGGATCAACTTTATAGTCAAGGACTTACAAGAAATCATCAAAGTATGAAAGCGATTGGTTATAAGGAATGGTTTGATTATTATGATCATCAAATAGATTTAAATGAAGTTTTAGAACTGATTAAAAAGCATTCAAGACAATACGCTAAAAGACAGTATACTTGGTTTAAAAACCAATTTGATGTTCATTGGTATGATGTAAATTTAGAACATTTTGAACAAACTATTAAACAAGTAACAGATGATATAGAAAAAATCCTAAAAATTTAGGATTTTTTTGTATGATTTAATTTTTTAATATTACTTGTACGACCGTGTCTTAAAATACGTCGATAATTTTCAGCTAAAGCTTTTTCATATTGACTTGTCATCCAAGGTACATAGAATTGATTATTTGCGATTTGATCAGGTAAATATTGAATATATTCCCATAACTCAGGACGATCATAATTATATTTTTCATCCTCTTCTAGACCAACAGGTGTTAATCTTAAATATTCAGGTGCAGGCAAAGATTGTTGTCTTAAAGAAGCTAAGGCAGCATCAATAGCTGCTTCTGATGATTTAGATTTAGGTGAAAGACATAAATCAATAATAGCACTTGCGATAGGAATTCTTGCTTCAGGAAATCCTACTGTTCTAGCGGCTTGAAAAGCAGCAACAGTACGCATACAAGCATTTGGATTAGCAAGTCCAACATCTTCATATGCACAAACAAGGACACGTCTTTCTAAAGATTCAATATCATTATATTCTATCAACTTTGCAAAATAATACATGGCTCCATTAGGATCACTTCCACGAATAGATTTTTGTAAACCACTTAAAGTATCATAATATTGATCTTCATCTTTATCAAATTGACCATTAGCTTGTGTTAAAGCATTTTTAGCATCTTCAATAGTAATATGATGATCATGAGAAATAATTGTACATACTTCTAAACAATTATACGCAAAACGAATATCTCCTGATGAAAGACGAGCAATATGTTGCAAGACTTCTTCATCACATTGATATTGATGATGATAGCCTTTTTCACTATCTAAAGCATGATGTAAACCTTGAATAATATCTTCTTGAGTTAAAGGTTTAACTTCAATGATTTGACATCTTGAACGAATGGCAGGATTGATTGAATGATAAGGATTAGCAGTTGTACATCCAACAATAATCAATAGACCGCTTTCTACATAAGGAAGTAAATTATCTTGTTTCATTTTATTCATACGATGAATTTCATCGATAATGACAAAAAGACCATTAGATAATTTAGCTTCTTCAATAATCAAATCCATTTCTTTTTTATTTCCTGTAGATGCATTAAAAGTACGACAAGGCATATTTAAATCATGAGCTAAAGCCATTGCAAGAGTTGTTTTACCACAACCTGGTGGACCATATAAAATAACAGACATGGGATGGTTTTTTTCTACAAATTTAGTAAATAAACCATTTTCACCAATAATATGTTTTTGTCCTAATATATCTAAAAGAGATTGAGGTCTCATATTATAAGCTAAAGTTCCACTCATAAAAAAATCTTCCTCCTTAATACAAAATGAATTATAATGATTATAACACTTTTATAAAAAGAAAGGTAGAAATGAATATGAGATTAGTTGTACAAAGAGTAAGTGAAGCAAGTGTTGAAATTGAAGGAAAAATAAATGGACAAATTAAACAAGGATTTATGGTATTAGTGGGTATTACGAATGATGATAATGAAGAAATTGTTGATAAGATGGTTAATAAACTTATTAATTTAAGAATTTTTGAAGATGAAAATGAAAAATTAAATTTATCATTGATGGATATCAAAGGAGAAATTCTTTCCATCTCACAATTTACTTTATATGCAAATTGTAAAAAAGGAAGAAGACCTAGTTTTTTAGATGCTGCTAAACCAGAAATATCAAAACCATTATATGACTATTTTAATAAATCATTAGAAAAAGCAGGGGTCCATACAGAAACAGGAATCTTTGGAGCGATGATGAAAGTCTCACTGATCAATGATGGACCAACAACAAT
>UQVG01000091.1 GCA_900544435.1 uncultured Erysipelotrichaceae bacterium
CAGTAGAGAATTTCACTCTGCCCTGAAGTATTATTTTATTGCTTCTTTATTATATAATAATTTCTATTCTTTTTAAAGGTCTATCAAGCCATAATGTTTTAAAGCATAGGCAATACCATCATCATCTACATCTTTTGTAACAAAATCAGCAATACTTTTCAACTCATCCCCAGCATTACCCATTGCTATAGCAAGAGATACATGTTGTAACATTTGTTTATCATTACCACCATCACCAAAAGCCATCGTATCTTTTAAATCAAGACCATAATATTCTAAGAATTTATCAATTCCTAATTGTTTTGTTCCACCAATTGGTGAAATATCACAAAATGTTGGATGCCATCTTGCAGATATACAATGAGGCATATGACTTAAAATTTCTTTTTCTTCATCTTCATCTACAAAACACATGATTTGATAAATAGATTTATCGATGACATGACTACAATCTCCTGCAGGATGATCATCATTATGAGTAATAGCATGAATCGCATCAACACGTTTATCACGATAGTTGAAGTATTTTGTATTTTCTTCTGTAAAACCACAAGGAACTTGATGGTCTTTTAAATAATCTAACAATGCTTGTAAATCTTCTTTTTTAATTGTATTGGAATAAATAATTTGATTATTTGTATAACAGTATTGACCATTTAAAGTAATATAACCATCAAAAGGAAAATCATTTAAAACATCTAATCCATCTTTTCCTCTTCCCGTTGCTATAAAAAGCTTAATTCCATTTTCTTTTAATTTATATAATGCATCAAATGTAGATTTAGGAATCTGATGATTTTTAAAACTTACTAATGTTCCATCAATATCAAAAAAAATTGCTTTTATCATTTTATTTACCTATATCTTTCATATTTTTTAAACGTTCCAAATAACGTTCAATACGTTTTAATTCTTCTCCACATACTCTTTTAGCAGAATAATAATATTCAACAGAACTTTCTAAATTCTCTAATTCAATATTTTTCATTAAATAATTAATAGTTCCTCTATTACCATCCAATAAATGTACATGAGGTAACAATTGATGAAAACTATCTTTAAAATAATTAAAATGTGTACATCCTAAAACAAGTGAACCATAATCTTCAAAATGAAATTTTGAAAGTTCATCTTTTAAATAGGCTAATACATCATTACTATTAAATTCTTGCTTTTCAGCAAAACGTACAAGCTTTGGTAAAGCAACCAAATCAACTAAATGATCTTTATCAACTCTTTCTACCAAATCTAACATCTTTTTACCTTTAACTGTAATCGGTGTAGCACAAACCAACACCTTTTGATTTCCATATAAATCAACTGCTTTTTTGACTGCAGGTTCCATTCCAATAATAGGAATATCATACTTCTTTCTCATCAATGCAACTGCTGCACTTGTTGCTGTATTGCAAGCAATAACAATTGCCTTACAGTCATGTTCAATCATAAACTGAATGATTTCATCTACATAACCGATGATTTCTTCTCTTGTTTTTTCCCCATAAGGAACATGCTTTTCATCAGCATAATATATAAATTGTTCATGAGGCAAAAGTTGCATTGCTTCATACAACACTGATAAGCCACCTATTCCTGAATCAAAAATACCTATTTTCATATAATTCCTCTTTCAATCATTCTACATTTATTATAAAAAAAGATATTGCGTTAAGCAATATCTATTTTTCTTGAAGTGTGACTTCAATTGTTTTTTCACTACCACTACGATTAACAACAACTTTTACTTTATCTCCTGCTTTATGTGAGTAAAGTGCTGTTAAGAATGATTTATAAGTAGTAATATCTTTACCATCTAATTTAACAATAACATCACCTTGTTGAATTCCAGCTTTACTTGCAGCTCCATCACTTGTAAGTTTTACAACATAGATCCCTTCATCAACAGATACTTTAACACCATATCTTTGAAGTTCATATGAAGAATAATCATTTAATGAAACACCTGAAATACCAATAACAGGATGTGATACTTTACCATTTGTTCTAATTTGTTCAGCAACTGTAATAACATCATTAATAGGAATTGCAAATCCCATACCTTCTACACTTTCATCCGAGAATTTCATATTTGTAATACCAACAAGTTCACCCTTCATATTAACAAGAGCTCCCCCACTATTACCTGGGTTGATAGCCGCATCTGTTTGGATAACATTCATATCCCAATCATCAACATTATCATCATTTAAATCAACAGAAACTGTACGATCTGTTGCTGAAACAATACCTTGAGTAACAGTTCCTGAATATTGAATTCCTAAAGGTGAACCAATAGCAAGTACTGTTTCTCCTTTATCTAATAAATCAGAATCTCCTAAATCAATAACACTGACATCAAAATTTGGTTGGCAACGTAAAATAGCAACATCACTATATTCATCACTACCTACAACTTCAGCATCGACATATTCACCATTTGAGAAAACAACTTGTACTTTATTAGCTCCATCAATAACATGGTGATTAGTAATAATATAAGTATATTTACCAGTTTGATCATAAACGACCCCACTACCACTTCCAGATTGTGTTTCACTAGAAGAGTTTGAATTATCACCAAATCCAAATACATTATTTGTTGTATTTTGGTAAACAACTACTCCTACAACACTGTCACTGACTTTTTCGACAACACTTGTAGTATCTGTTTTAACATCATAATTTACTTGTTTAACTGTTCCTTTATTCGTTACAGATGTTGTACTATCACTCGATGATGTCATCATATTATAAAAAACATAGCCATTCATCGCAAAGGAACAAACAATTGCTACAACTAATAAAATCTTTACTACTTTTTTCCATTTCTTTTCTTTAGGTTTATCTTCATCAACTAAAATAAAATTATTATTATCTTCGTTCATAATACTTCCTCCTTGATGCTATTATCATAGAAAATAATTATGTCTAAATTATATCCTCATTGTGGGAAACTTTGGGATTTATAGGCAATCTGACAGTAAAAGTCGAACCTATCCCTAAAGTACTTTCAACATCAATTGTTCCTTGATTCAGTTCTACTATTTTTTTAACAATACTTAATCCTAGTCCTGTTGATATTTTAGAACTTCTTGATTTATCAACTTGATAAAAACGATCATAAATATAATTTAGCTTATTTTTAGGTATTCCCATTCCTTCATCTTGTACACTTAAAATAAAAGTATTATTTTCTTTTTTTGTTTTAATTGTAATGATGCCTTCATTAGAATACTTAATAGCATTAGAAATAAAATTACTTAAAATTGTTTTAACCGTCGCATAATCTAAAATAATTGGTTGATTTATTTTATTATGATAAATCAAAGAAAGATGTTTTTCTTTAGCCATAGGCTCAAATAAATCAATACTTTCTTTAACAACCGCTTTGACATTTAATTCCTTAAAATCCAATTTAACTCTTGTTTGATCTAAACGTGATAATTCTAAAATATCATTAATGATATTTTGCATATGATAACTTTCTTTTAATAAAATATCCATAAATTCTTGAAAAATTTCTGGTGATTCTAAGCCATCTCTTTTCAAGATTTCTACACTTCCAATAATTGCTGACATCGGTGTTTTAAGTTCATGAGAAACATCTGATAAAAATTGTTTTTGCATATCTTCATTTTAGAAACATCTGTAAATAAAACAATTGTTCCATCAAAAATAAGATGTTCTTTATCAGAAAAAACAGGAGATGACTCTACTTGATAATATCTAGATTGTATTTTAACAACTGACGATAACGGTCTTTCAAAAACATAACATTGATCAACCAAATTAAGCATTTCACCCATAAAGATATCTTTATAATATCTTCCCTTTAAATGAGGTATTTCAAAACCTTTTCTAAAACTTTGATTAGTAAAAGCTATTTTCCCCTCTTTATCAATAAATAACATTGGTAAATTCATTGATCGAATCAATTGACTTAATATCTTTTCATGATATTTATTTTCAATCTCTACTTCTTTTAATTCATTATCTTTTTCTCTTTGAAAAAAACGTCCCATACGTTGATAATGTCTTTCTAATTGATAAGCATTGATAGCACAAATAAAGATATAAAGAAACATAATATAAAGACTATAAGCTCTATTAAAATAACAAAGTAATACTGCAACAAATCCCATCAATAAAACTTTCAAATAACTTTTAGTCATCCTTTTTCACCAACTTATATCCAACTCCCCTTACAGATTTAAAAGAAAGTTTACTTTCTTTTAATTTCCCTTTTAATTTAAATACATGAACATCTACAATTCGCGTATCTCCATCATATTGAAAGCCCCATATAGATTGTAATAAAGTTTCTCTAGAAACAGCTTCTTGAGGATGTTCCATAAACATCTTTAACAAATCATATTCCACTTTTGTAAGAACAATAAGCTGATCATCAATAGTTACTTCTCGATTTTTTGTATTCAAAATAACATTTTCAAATTTAATTTCATCTAAGAAATGTTTATGATGTCTTCTTAAATGTGCTTCTATTCTCGCTATTAAAACAGCTGATTGAAATGGTTTCGTTAAATAATCATCCGCCCCTGCTTCTAATCCTTTAATAATATCTTCTTGTTCACTACGCGCTGTTAATAAAATAAGTGGTTTAACATAATCATTTTGTCTTACTTCTTTAATAATAGATACACCATCTTTATAAGGAAGCATCCAATCAATTAAAACAAGATCATAATCATTTTCTAAAATCTTAAAAACTGCTTCTTTACCATCATATAAACTCTCTACACTATAACCTTTCTTTTTAAGTTCATAGGCAAGTATTTTATTGATAGACATATCATCTTCAATTAATAATATTTTATTCATTATTCCCATCATATCTTTCAATTATTCTTTGTACAACTGGGTGTCTTACAACATCCATAGCTGATAAACGAATAAATGAAATTCCTTTGACCCCTTCTAAAATATCTAATGCACGAATAAGTCCAGAAGTTGTATTTCGTGGTAAATCGATTTGTGAAACGTCTCCTGTTACAATCATTTTTGATCTAAATCCTAAACGTGTTAAAAACATTTTCATTTGATTATCTGTTGTATTTTGTGCTTCATCTAAAATAACATAAGCATCTTCTAAAGTACGACCTCTCATATAAGCAAGTGGTGCAATTTCAATAACACCTTTTTCCATAAGCTTTTCAGTTTGTTCAACACCTAACATATCATATAAAGCATCATATAAAGGACGTAAATAAGGGTCTACTTTTTCTTTTAAATCACCTGGTAAAAATCCTAAATTTTCTCCTGCTTCAACTGCTGGTCTTGTTAAAATAATTTTTTTAACTTCATTATTTTTTAAAGCTGCTACTGCAAAAACAACTGCTAAATAAGTTTTACCTGTCCCTGCTGGACCTATTCCAAAAACTACATCATTATTTTTTAAAGCATAATAATAGCTTTTTTGTCCTAATGTTTTAGGATAAATCAGTTTTCCATTATAAGTTCTAGCAATTTTTATATGGTAAAGTTCAGATAGCTGATCTAATTTATCTTTTTCAACAAGTTTTTGAGCATAAATGACATCTCTTCTAGAAATAGAAACTCCTGAAACAATTAATTTTAGTAAAGAATAAATTACTTTCTTTGTTTTTTCAATTTGTTGTTGATCACCAACAATTGACATTTCATCTCCTCTTAAAGAAATTTCAACTTGAAAATGATCTTCTAAAACTTCTAAATTTTCATCTTTGACTCCAGATAAATTAACAAGTTGTTCAATGTTATAAGCTTCTAACTTAATAATTTCTTTCATGAATCCTCCCTAATTGCAATATTTTCTATAAAGACATATTGCATTTTTAATACATATTTCTTCTCTATTATATCATATGATAGTACTTTTTCCCTGTCAATTTTTACATCCTTTGGTAATTGACTCCTTATTTTAAAAAGCAAATAAGCAAAAGCATCTTTATCTTTAACATTTGAAGAAGAGGCTTCTATATAATAATACGTATAAGCCTCAACTCTTCCTTTAGTAGGAATCATTTTTATCTTTTTAGAAGTATCTTCTATTTGATGTGAAATCAAAATATCTCCTTTTTTTACATACTGATTGACCTTTACTAAAATATTTCCCTGCTCAACATTTAACTTATAAATGATACCATCTTTTTTAGCAATATAATCTTGATATTTCAAAACTGTTTTTTGATTATGACTTGCTGGTGTATATTCAACATGTAAAATACTTCCTATTTGATAGATATTTAAATAATCGATTTGTTTTTGATATTTTTTCTTTAAAGAATCATAAAGTTGATTAATTTGTTGATAGGATAATCGAGGATGAACCCTCTGGATTAGATGAGTAAGATCTTTTTGAAGAGCCTGATTAACAGCTGGAAGTGTTCCTTGAATCTTATAGCCATAAAGATATTGAGGAAGAATAAATAAAGTCAATGTAAAAGCAATTGTAAAGATAAGCTGTGGAAACTTAAAAATAAGTAATAAATAATGAAGTAAACCTATACTTTTTTGAATTGGTAAATGCATAGAATAAGTAAGATATCTTTGATAGATGGGCACATAAAATGAATAGTGCATCTCATCGAGTTGATGTAAATGAAAAAGTGTGAGTTGATGTCTTTTAGCTTGTTTTAAAAAAGAAAGAATATCATAAGTTTCAATGACAATATAATCGTAACCTAAATTCATGAAAAAGTAATCGACATAAACTCACCTAATAGCATGACTTCATCTTGACTATAATAATGTATTTCAATATTTTTTCCTTTAATAGAAATGATTTGTTGATCTATTTTACATTCAAAGATAGTCGGCTCTAAAGTTATAATCAACTGATAATGTTTAATTAAAATTCTATTTTTTTGTATGCAAAGCATTCTATCACCTATTATAGGCTATGATACTTCTTTTTCATTATTCTAAAGAGAGATGATTTTTTTAGATATTATTTCTAATGTTTTAAAACTACTCATAGGATTTATTTCTTCAACATATAATAAAGGCGTTTCTTCTTTATCCATCATAAATATTTCTTCTGTATAAGGAAATGCCATATAACTTCTTAATATTTCCTTTACTAGTTCTATTTTTTTATTTTCTATTAAATTTTCTTCAATAAATATCGTTAGATGTTTTCTTTTATAATTTATAGACATATAAAGAGAATAATCAAAAGAAACAGTTATATAGTTTTGAGGTAAAGCAAAAAAACTTATATATTCTAATTGATTATTTTGTATACTTTCTAATAATCTTTTATCTTTTCTATATTTTTTTACTTTGCCAGTATTTTTATTTGTAATACTGATAGCATAATGTGTTATCTTTTTATTAAATATTTCAAATACTTTTTCTATTGTTTGATTTAATTCATCAACTGTTATTTTTTTATCAATCTTTCCTTTATAAGTTATTGTAAATATTTTCATTTTCATCACCTTTTAATTCATTATAAAGCAAAAAAAGTCAACTTATAACGTCAATGTCATTAAGTTAAGGTGGCATTGTACAAAAGACAGTTCTATTTATGTTAAG
>UQVG01000092.1 GCA_900544435.1 uncultured Erysipelotrichaceae bacterium
AGCTCTTTTTTATCCATTATTTTTTCTATATTGTTGTCTTCTTTCGTTTTCAGTTAAATAGCGTTTTCTTAAACGAATGTTATTTGGTGTTACTTCTACAAGTTCATCTTCATTAATATAATCTAAGCAAGATTCTAGATTAAATTGACGAGGTCTTTTTAAAACAACTGTAGAATCTTTTGATGATGAACGTGTATTTGTCATTTGTTTACCTTTAGTAACATTAACAGTTAAATCATTATCTCTGCTGTGTTCACCAACGATCATACCTTCATAAACATCTACACCGGGACCAACGAACATAACTCCACGATCTTCAACACTTCCAAGTGAATAAGCTGTAGTTTGTCCACTATCAATTGAAATTAAAACTCCTAAGTTTCTCTTACCAACTGTTTCACCTTCCATTGGACGGTAATCAATAAATGAGTGAGAGATAATTCCATATCCTTTTGTCATTGTTAAGAAGTTTGTCATAAATCCAAATAAACCTCTTGATGGAATTGTATAAACAACACGTGTTTGTCCATCACGAGAATCCATTGTTTCTAAGACACCACGACGATATCCTAAAGATTCAATAACAGCTCCAATACAATCATCAGGTGCTTCAATTGTAACTTCTTCATATGGTTCACATAAAACACCATCGATTTCTTTCATGATTGCTTTAGGTTTAGAAACTTGTAATTCATAACCTTCACGTCTCATATTTTCAATTAAAATAGATAAGTGTAATTCTCCACGTCCAGAAACAATCCATTCTTCTTTATTTTGAATTCTTTCAATTTTTAATGAAACGTCTCTATTTGTTTCTTTAAATAATCTTTCTTCAATTTGTCTAGCAGTCACAAATTTACCATCTTGACCAGCAAATGGTGAAGTATTTGTTCCAAAAACCATTTGAATTGTTGGTTCATCAACATGTAATAATGGTAAAGCTTCTTCTTGACCAGTTGTACATACTGTTTCACCAACACCAATATCAGCAAGACCAGCGATAGCAACGATATCTCCTGCACTTGCTTCTTCAATTTCAATACGGTGTAATCCAATAAATCCATATAATTTTTGAATTCTAAATTGACTGTGGCTTCCATCAGCTCTTACACAAGTAACTGATTCATTAACATGAATCTTACCTCTTTGAATACGTCCGATTCCAATACGTCCTACATAATCATTATAGTCTAATAAAGCTGGTTGGAATTGTAAAGGTCCATCAACATCTACTAATGGTTCAGGAATTTCTTTAATAATCATATCAAATAAGCAATCCATATTTGGTACTTGTGTTGAAATATCAGGGTCTAAACTTGATGTTCCTTGTAAAGCTGAAGTATAGATTGTTGGGAATTCTAATTGGTCATCATCTGCACCTAATTCCATAAATAATTCTAAGACTTCATCCATAACTTCATCAATACGTGTTACAGGTCTATCTACTTTATTAATAACTACGATAGGTTTTACTTTAGCAGCTAAGGCTTTCTTTAAAACGAAACGTGTTTGTGGCATTGTTCCTTCATAAGCATCTACTACTAATAAAACACCATCTACCATGTTCATGATACGTTCTACTTCTCCACCAAAGTCAGCATGGCCTGGTGTATCCATGATATTGATTCGATAATCTTTATAATTAATTGCTGTATTTTTAGCAAGGATTGTAATTCCTCTTTCTCTTTCAAGGGCATTGCTATCCATCGCACGTTCACTAATTTGTTCACGGTCTTCTAATGTTCCAGATAGCTTTAATAATTGGTCTACTAATGTTGTTTTTCCATGGTCTACATGGGCAATAATCGCTATATTTCTAATATTCATACGCTACTCTCCCTTCGATAACTTCCTCATTATATCACAATAATTTGAATTGTCATTATTTATTTTTTTATGTCAAGAATTATTTTTCAATGTAAGAGTTTACACTCTATAATTTATTCAATACTTCTTGTTTAATTACTTCTAAAACACCTTGATGATCATTACTTTTAGCAATGCCATAAGCAATATCTTTAATGCGTGGAACAGCATTAGCCATGGCATAACTATATTTTACCGCTTTAAGTAAAGTATAATCATTCATTTGATCACCAAATGCCATACATTCTTCAGGTTTGATATTTAATTCTTTTTGTAATAACTTGATAGCTACACCTTTATTAATATCTTCATTTTGAATATCGATCCATTCATTACCTGAAGTTGTTGCTTTAACGCCTTTATCTAATCCTCTAGCAATATCATCAGCATAACGGATAATTTGATGATTTGGATCATAGATTGCTATTTTCATAATTTCGTCATCAATTTCATCATAACTTTCTACAAATTGATAATTACAATAATATGTACGGATAACTGGTTCTAAATGTTTAAATTCACTTAAACAATACGCACTTTTTACACCACATAAAATCATATTCAATTCAGGATGTTTTTCTACTAATTGAATAACAGCTTGTACTTGTTCCTTTTTTAAAGTATTTGTTGAAATAAGTTTTGCTCCTTTAGCTATATAACTTCCATTTTCACCAATAAAATACATTTCATTAGAAATTGGTAAAAATTTTTGATATAAACGGAAATATTGATTTCCTGAAGCAATGACAAACTTAATTCCTTTTTTTCTAAGTTCAGTAAAAATATCAAAAAATTCCATTGAAAATCTTTTAGAAGAATCTAAAAAAGTTCCATCCATATCTGTTGCTATTAATTTAATCATTCACTTGTCCCCTTTTTCTTCAAAAATATATTAAAGAAATATGATTTATTTTTCAATATTAAAGCAAAAGAAAAGTACGATTTCTCGTACCTTACTTTTCTATTATTCTCTTTATTACTTCTAAATCTTCATTATTTAATAACATATCAAAGATTTCATCATATTGTTTTTCCGTGAGATTTTCTAACCAGTTTATAGCTTCATTTGGATATTTCGTTTTATAGAACTTTATGACATGCGATTTTGACTTTTCTACTTTGCCTTCAGCTATTCCTTCAATTCTTCCTTCAGCCTTTCCTTCAACTCTTCCTTTAGCTTCTCCATCGACATAATGAGCCATCTTATCAAATTCAGCTTTTTCATAAGCCCAGGCTTCTTCTCTTAAGTTCATATCTTCCATAAACTTATCATATTTTTCTTTCATGATTTGTCCCACCTTTGTCATATTAATTCTATCACATTCATTTCCTTTTTCAATGACATAACAAAGCTCTTCTAATTCATTTAAATGATCTTTTCCCTTTTCTTTAACTATTTTTTCAATTTCTTTTAAAAACACATAATAAATATGTATTAAACTACCTTTATCATCATGATACTTATTATCCATAATACTAAATTTTCTTATTAATTCATGATATTTTTTATCTTCTTCATGATATAGAATTATTTGATATACCGATTGCAACTTTCGATATTCATCCCCACTTTTTATTTGTGAAGCAATATTTTTAAAAGCATAATATTGAAATCTTCGATGCAAACTTTCAAATAAACCTGCTGATTGTACTTCAATATTAATATACTCTCCTTCTTGTGTTTTTACTCTAACATCTAAAATAGATCTTTTTTCACGATAGTGATGTGTCATTAACTCAGAATTAATAACATAAAGTTCTTTGCAGCGAATAGGTGTTACTTCTTCAATAATCTTTTTTAAAATATACTGACATCCTTCATCTTCATTATCATAAACAAAATACTTAAATAATAGGTCATTATAAAATGGTATGGTTATCTTTTCTTTCATCTTTTGATCCTCCTATTATTTATATTGTATTTTTTTATACGTTTTTCTTTAAAAAAAAGAATTTATTTATTTTGATACAAATAAATTCCTTCTTTAAAACGATTTAAACCATCTTTTAATCTTTCAAATGGACAAGCTACATTCATACGAATAAAAGCTTTTCCATTTTCACCATATTCTAAACCATCACTTACATAAAGACCTGTTTTCTCTCTTATAAAAGAAGTGAGTTCAACACTATCTAAGCATACTTTATGACAATCAATCCATAAAAGATAAGTTGCTTCTGTAGGCACTACATAAACATCTTTGATTTCTTTTTGAATGAACGAAATGGCATAGTCTTTATTATTTTGAATATATTGATTTAATTCATTAAGCCAATCTTCACTTTGATTGAAAGCTGCTTTTGTTGCACATATTGCAAAACTATTTGGTTCAGCTACTTCATCTGTATTAATCCCACGATTGACTTTATGTCTTAATACTTCATTTGGTACAACAATACAAGCTGTTTGCATTCCTGCCATATTAAAAGCTTTGGTTGGTGCAATACACATGATCGTATTTTCTAAATTTGTTTTTGAAACAGAAGCAAAAGGGATATATTCTTTTTGAGGATTGGTAATATCACAATGAATTTCATCACTTAAAACAATAACATGATGTTTTGCACATAAATCACCGATTCTTTGTAAAGTTTCTTTATCCCAAATTTTACCTATTGGATTATGGGGATTACAGAAAATCATTAATGTTGTTTGACTTAAAGAAAGTTTTCTTTCTAAATCTTCAAAATCAATATGATATTCTTTTCCATCAAAAACAAGGTCACTTGATAAAACATGTCTTCCATTATTTAAAATAGAATTATAAAAAATATTATAAACTGGTGACATAATCAAAACATTTTCACCTACTGTTGTCACCTTTCTAACTACCGAAGAAATAGCAGGAACAACACCTGTAACAAACATCATCCAATCTTTTTCCATATGAAAATGATGTCTTCTTTCCCACCAATTTTGATAGGCTTCAAAATAATCATCAGGAACAGTATTATAACCAAATACTTTATGATCTACCCTATTATGTAAAGCATCTATAATGGCTGGAGCTGTTTCAAAGTCCATATCAGCTACCCACATAGGAAGTTCATTTTCTTTAACATCCCACTTATATGAATTTGTATTAAAACGATTGGTCATCTTTGAAAAATCGTACATTTTTACATCTCCTTTAATTGAATCTTTGTTTGACTTGGATCAATGATTTGATCATCAATAATCATTTCACCAATACTATGAGCACTAATTTTACCAGAAATAGGATTTGTAATACTATCAATATGACTTACAATTTGTGCATCAATATCTTTACAGAATTCAAAAGCAAGAGTCGTATTAATTAATTTACAATTAACCATCTTTAAACCTTCGATATAACATAATCCTTGTAAACTTTCAATTGTACAATTTACAAAAGTAATATTCTTTGTATTCCATGCAAGATATTCACCAATAATTACAGAATCATAAACCGTTACATTTTCACAATTCCAAAAAGCATCTTTTGAAACAAGTTTAGAATTTCTTACAACAATATTCTTCCCACCATCAAAACAATAATTACCTGATAAATTTAAACCATCAATTTCAATATTTTCACTATTCATTCCAAAATAATCACCTTTAGCAACCACATTATGTAACTTAATATCACTACATTTCCATAAGGTTTCTTGAGCATTGACCATATTAACATTTTCTAAAGAAATATGTGTCCCTCTTCTAAATGTTTTAGGAGCATCAATCACGCTATCTTTAATATTAATATGATGAGTATACCAAATACCTGATCTCGCTGTTTCAAGTAAAGTACTATTTTCTACATTGATATGATTACAATACCATAGTGGATATTTCCATTTAAAAATACTTCCACTAATATCTATATGATCACTTTCTTTTAAAGGAGATTCTCCATCTGCAAAAATACTATCTTCTACTTTTAAATCATGACTTTTAAATAAAGCTCTTTCTCCTTTTAAATAAGCTTGTTTAACTAATTCCATTTTAATCCTCCTTCATTTGTTTCTTTAACGTATATATTAAATAATCTAAACAATCTATTTTCTTTTGTTCCTCATGTAATTTATCTAATAAACAACAACGATGACACTGTAATGATTTTATCAACATCTTCAAATCATCATTATTATATTTTTTAATACACTTTGTAATAAGTTCTTCATCACATCCTGCATCTTTTAAATTCATAATTAATTCTTCAATTACTTCTTTTCCCAAAGCTCTCACCACTTTCCTTTATTATTGTAATTCTTTATCTCTATATTATCAAATACCTATAACAAATACATTTCTATACTTGCAAGGCATAATAAAGATGATTAAAATAAAAATAAAGGATGTGAAAAAATGGAATTTAGACTTTTACAATATTTTCTTGCGATTGCAAGAGAAGAAACAATTTTAAAAGCCGCTGAAAGTTTAAATGTGACTCAGCCTACTTTATCAAGACAAATGAAAGAACTTGAAGATCATTTAGGAAAACAACTTTTTATTCGTGGTAATCGTAAAATCACTTTAACAGAAGAAGGTATTTTACTTAGACAGCGTGCTGAAGAAATTGTTAGTCTTGTCGAAAAAACAGAAAGTGAAATTATGTTATTTGATGAAACTTTAAGTGGTGAAGTATGTATTGGTAGTGGTGAAACGTTAGGAATAGAAATCATTTGTAAAGCCATTCAACGTGTTCAAGAAGATTATCCTCATATCAAATTCCACTTATTTAGCGGTAATGAACAAGATGTAACGGATCGTCTTGAAAAAGGTCTGATTGATTTTGGTATGATTATTGAACCCGCAAATATTTATAAATACAATCATTTATCTTTACCTTATCAAGACTTATGGGGCATCTATATAAAAAAGGATCATCCTCTTGCTTTAAAAGAAACAATTACCCCTCAAGACTTAATGAACGTTCCTCTTTTATGTTCTTCACAAGAATTAAAATATAAACAAATTGAAAATTGGGCCAATTCTTATTTTTCTAAGTATCATATTATTGCGACTTATAATTTAATTTATAATGCAAGTATTTTAACAAAGGAATGTAATGGTGCCGTCATTTCTTTAAAAAATCTCATAGATACAAGCGGTGAAGGTTCATTATGTTTTAGACCACTGGAACCACAAATCACCTCATCACTGGCTTTTATTTGGAAAAAATATCGTGTACTTTCAAAACCTGCACAATATTTCTTAAAAGTATTAGAAGAAGAAATAAAAAAGTATTCTACCTTTTTTAATAAATAATCACTGGATAACCTTGTTCCACATTTTCATAGATTGTTTTAGCCTGTTCTTGTGGCAAATTAATACAGCCATGACTGCCATCGACCTTATAAATTTCACCACCAAAATTTGTACGCCAAGAGGCATCATGTAATCCTTGACCACAAACAAAAGACATCCAATACGTTACTTTTATTTGATAATCATATTCTTCACTTTTTAAAGTATAAGGACTTGCTTTATAAGGAATCTGCCAAATACCTGTACATGTTTCTCGGTCATTTGTTGGAAGTCCACTTACAATATCTGTTTCTGTTACCAACGTTCCTTTTTTATAAAACCATAAATGTTGTTTTTGTAAACTAATTTCAATATAATTACCATTTAAATCATCTTCACCATTTCTTTCAATTCCTTGAAATTTATAAATTGGTTCT
>UQVG01000093.1 GCA_900544435.1 uncultured Erysipelotrichaceae bacterium
GTTTTCTTTATTATAATTTTTTTAATAATAATTGTCTATTTTTAATCATATTATTTATGCTTTTGTTCAAACTATAAAAGGAGGTGCTTTCATGAAATTATGTATTACAGCAGGTAACTATCACATTTTTAAATTAATGATTAAAAATCATAAAGATCAACGCATTCAATTAAAAAATATCCATCATTTAGATTTTGATCTTGTTTTTGATGTTTATACATGTTTAGATCAAAAAACAGTTATTTCTATTCTTAGCCATGAGTTGCGTTATTCTCCATTTATGTATCTATGTCCAGGCTTTAAAGTCATTCCTTATAAAAAACGTCTTCCTCATGGTACAAAAGAACCAACTGCTCCTTTAAATCTTTCTTTTAATTGAATAATTTACATTAAAAAACAGTTTGAGATAGCATCTATTTCAAACTGTTTCTTTTTTAATTAATGATTTTTAAAACATCTTCTTCACTTGTTACATTAAAAATATTTAATGTAAGTTCATTGAGTTTTTCTAGCGATGTATTTGTAAGCTTTTCTTCTAAGTTACCTGACAAGTTTCCAAATTTAACTTTGAGTTGTTCTTTTAAAGTATTTTGTTTTTCTTCATATTTTCCTTTTTCAATTCCTATGCTTTCTCCTTTCTTTTCAAATTTTTGAAATAATTGATCCATTGCTTTACACATATTAATTTCATCTCCCTCTGGTAAATCATCTCTTCTAATATTTGTATGCGTAAATGTCACCGCCATCATGAAGCTTTCTGTTTCGATTTTACGATTTTCTCTTAATCCATCATAACTTCCTGCAAACATACTTTGATTAATTTCTACGACATCTTAATATCTTTTGATTTCTGTTGGATCATCTACATTTCCTATCATTGTATCATATGTTTAAAGATAATTCGTCTCACACTTGTCTCATTTCTATTATCATTTTAGCTATCTCTCCTACCCTCTTCAATGGACGGATAGTCCAAAAAAGTTTCCAATAAAAAAACCTACGAAATCATCTCGTAAGTCTTTAAAGAATACATATTATTAAATCCGCTATTAATGAAGCAATACCCGCAATTATAAAAATGATATATAGCTTTTTTGCGGATCATTTTCTAAAATCAATATATGTTTAGGATTATTTTCCTCATACATAATTTCTAAAGAACTCCCTATAGGTAGTTCTTTACCATAACCAATAGAGAGTTTTTGTTTAATTTCATCTCCATGATCATAAAATTGAATTACCGGAAAATAGGAATAAGAAAAACTATCATCACTTTGCATTCTTTCTCTTATATTATCAATTACTTTAGCTAATGTATGAATATTACAATACTTTACTTTCTTTTTATAATTCATTCTTATACCAATTCCTATCATTAAAAAAATACTACCTAATAAAGAAAATATAAGTATTAAGAATAATTTAGGATTTTCTAACATAATTATCACTCCCTTTATTAGGGTTTATCATTAATTAATAATAAATTCTAAAAAAGATGATGTTTTTATAAAGTGGACCCCATGTCAAGGACAATAAATAAAAAAGTACTTAAAATCAAATAGAAATAAATATATCCTCTAGGTATCAAAGACCATGAGGATATATTTTTATGTTGAAATACTATAGATATGTAATTATTAAAAATAATGAATTAAAAATTTCAAAAACAAAAAAATGGAAAACCTTGTTAAAAAGGAATTAGGTGTTGTTGATTATCGTGACTATCTTTTTGAAGATGATCTTTCAATTCTACTGCGTCACTTTCTTGAAAATGCATAGTATCAGCCCCTTTTAATATATTTTATCAATCCAATCAAATCACGTCAGTTGATTTGATTGGATTATGACGAGATATTAAAAGTATGATTAAAAGCTGTATAAATATACTATTTTTCCAATTTAATTTTTAATAAATCATCAACAACATTCTTTATATCTTCACTTATACAATATGCTCTTTTTTCAATGGATTGAGGACAATAAGCATCTTTATTAATACAAATATAAGTTGCATTTTTATTTCTTTCAACAAATCTAAAAAATGGATATTTAATAATACCTGGTGTATTTTGTCCTACACCTAATTCAAGATAAACAATTTTTAAATCTTGATGTCTTCTGATAAAATCTTGATATCTAAGATAAGCTTGATGCCATCCTTCATCTTCAACAAAAGTATCATCACATCTTAAATTCATTGTCATTGGTTTTCCACAATGAGGACAATAAGGAATTAAAGATATAGGAATTTTCATATCCTTTTGTTGTTCAATCATCTTTTTAATAAGTTCTTCATTATCATATGTTTCTTGATGACAAGGAGATGAACATTGAAATAAGCCATAATCTCCTTGTGTATAAAATACTCTTTGTTTATCAAAATTTGCTTTTTGAAAACAATGATCCACATTAGTTGTTAAAACAAAATAATCTTTATCTTTAACAAGTTGAAAGAGTTTTTGATATAAATCTAAATGATCTACATATCGATTGTAATAAACTTGTCTTGACCACCAAGCCCAATATTCTTCTAAAGTATCATAAGGATAAAAACCTCCTGAATACATATCATGAATTCCATATTTTTCTTCAAAATCACTAAAATACTTATTAAATCTTTCTCCTGCATATTCATATCCAGCAGCCGTAGAAAGTCCTGCACCTGCTCCAATAACAATAGCATCCGCTTCTTGTATTTTAGCGTAAATATCTTTCATAGATGTCTCGATCTTCGTCTTTGAAAACATTAAAAATCACCTTCTTTATACTTGTTTCATTTTTTAAATACTCTTTAACTGTTTTGATAGCAATCTTTGTTGCAAATTCTTTAGGAAAATGAAATTCACCTGTCGAAATACAACAAAAAGCAATACTTTCTAAATGATATGCATCTGCAAGTTCTAAACAACTACGGTAACATGATGACAGTAATTCTTCATCTTTTTTGGTTACAGTAGAATAAATAATCGGACCTACTGTATGTAAGATATAACGACTTGGTAAATTATAAGCTTTAGTTATTTTAGCTTTTCCTGTTGCTTCTTGTTTTCCTTGTTTTTCCATTATTTGATAACAAGCATATCTAAGTTGCATTCCAGCATAAGTATGGATACAGTTATCAATACAACGATGATGAGGAATATAGCATCCTGTCATTTGACTATTAGCAGCGTTGACGATTGCATCACATTTTAAAGTTGTAATATCGCCTTGCCACAAATAAATACCTTCTTGGATAGGTTTTAAATCATGAATATCTACAATCCCTTTTTCTTTAAGCTCTGTTTGTAAATACGCATCTTGAATATGATAAAACTCACTTTTTATTTTTTTAGGTTCTCGAACATTCATCAAATCCCTCAATAAAAGTTTTTGTGAACTTTCATTTTGAGGAATTTCAATATGACGATATTCTTCTCTTTCATCAAGTAATTCTTGAATCAAATATTTTCTTCTTTCTTCTTGGTTCATCTAAATTCCCCTTTCTATCGCACGAACAGGACATATTTCTAGACATCTTCCACAACTTAAACAATGTCTTTGATCAATTTTTACTTTTTGATCAACATGAATACATTTTTGTGGACAAACATCTAAACATTTTAAACATCCAATACATGTATCATTAATAAAATATCCTGTTTCTTTTTCAATACTTCCAATTGTAAATGTTTCTTTAATAATACTACTAGGATCAGTAATATCAAAATATTCACCTGTTGCTTCATATAAACAAAAGACTTCTAATATATCTCTTGTATTTTCAGGATAAATTTTTTGCATATAAGTATTTTTTAGAAAGATTTCATCTAAATACGTATGATGTATACATTTAACTTTTCCTTTTAAAGAAATTGCTCTTTTATCTTTTAAAGCAGTTAATGACATATAATTTTGTTGAATAAGTTGTTGATAAAAAGTTTTCCCTTTAGCCGTTAGAAAATACACACCTTCTTTATCATAGAGCATCATATCAATAGCTCTTGTTTGTGGATATCCTTGTTGATCTAATGTAGCAACAACTGTTGAATGAAATTCATCCACTAACATCTTTAAATAGTTCATCTCTTGCATACCTCTTTTCTTTTATTTATAATAGTATATATAATATACTAAGTATCTTTTAGATACTAAAGGAGATAAAAATGGAAAAACAACAATTACCTGCTTGCCCAGTTGAAACAACCTTAACCCTTATTAGTGATAAATGGAAAGTCTTGATTTTAAGAGATCTTCTTCCTGGTACTAAACGTTTTGGTGAATTGAAGAAATCAATTGGTCACGTTAGCCAAAAGGTTTTAACAGCCCAACTTAGACAAATGGAACAAAGTGGTTTATTAACACGTACTGTTTATCCTGAAGTTCCCCCTCGTGTTGAATATTCTTTAACGGAACTTGGTTACAGTTTAAAACCTATTTTAGATGCGATGTCTACTTGGGGAGAAAATTATAAAGAAAATTATTATCAAGAATAAGACTCGTTTTTAGAAACGAGTTTTTTTACAAAGTCATTAGCTGGATTCTTAAAAATATTTTCAGGAGTATCAAATTGTTGAATTTGACCTTGATCCATAATTAACACTTTTGTTCCTAATTTTAAAGCTTCTTGAATATCATGAGTCACAAATAATATTGTGATCTTTTTTTGTTGATATATTTTTAAGAGTTCATCTTGTAATTGTCTTCTAGTAATTTCATCAACAGCTCCAAATGGTTCATCCATTAATAAAATATCTGGTTGATTCGCTAAGGCTCTAGCAATACCTACTCTTTGTTGTTGACCACCTGAAAGAGTATGGGGATATTTATCTTTAAATCTTGAATCTAATTGTACTGTTTCTAACCATTGATCTACGATTTGATCCATATTTTTTGTTTTCTTTTCTAATTGTAAAACATAGGCTATATTTTGTTTCACTGTTAAATGAGGAAAAAGTACACTTCCTTGTATCACATATCCCATATGTCTTCTTAATTGAATAAGATCTTGTTCTTGGATATCTTGTCCATGAACTTTAACATGTCCACTTGTAGGTTGAATTAAACCGTTGATCATTTTTAATACCGTTGTTTTACCACTACCTGATGTTCCAATAATTGTTATAAATTCACCTTGATCTATAGATAAATTAAAATGATTTAATACTTCTGTTTGTCCATATGCTTTTTTTATATCTTTTAATTCAATAATAGCTTCCATACTTACTCCTTCAATAAATTTATTTCTTTCAAATAATTTCTCGCAACTTCTCTTGGTTCTTTTCCTTGACTTTCTACTAAATCATTCATCTTTGCCATTTGTAAATCATCTATTTTATAAGCTAATTGATTCAAAACCTTCTTTAATTCAGGATGATCTTTTAAAACTTCACTTCTTACAACATTTCCACATAAATAAGAAGGATAAAAATGTTGATCATCTTCTAAAACAACAATTTGATCATTAGAAAGTTGTCCATCTGTCGTAAAGATTGTCATCACATCAACTTGACCTTGATTAATTGCTTGATATTTTAAACCAATATCCATATCCATTGTTGCTTTAAATTGATAATTATATGTTTTACATAAAGCATCATAACCATCTTCTCTTTCAAAAAAATCATACTCTGCACCAAATGTTAATTGACTTGCAATAGCACTTAAATCAGAATAAGTTTTAATATCATACTTTTCAGCAATTTCTTTTCTAATAGCTAAACCATATGTATTATTAAAACCATACATACCACACCATTGTAGATTTCTTTTTTGATACTCTTTTTGAAGTTCATCAAATTGACTTTCAAAATATGTTCCTTTTTTCTTTAAAACAGCATTCCATCCAGTTCCAGTATATTCGGGATAAAGATCAAATTCACCTTTTTCAATAGCAGGTTCAATATTAGAAGTTCCACCACCAACACCTTGTGTAACTTCTACATTTAAATCAGTTTCTTGTTCGATATAAATATCTAACATTTCACCTAATATATATTGTTCTGTCATTGGTTTTGTTGCAATTTTAATTGTTTCTTTTTGAGGTTTTACTAAAAGACCTGCAAAAATAGAAATTATTAAAACAATTAAAATGATTGCTTTTTTATTGATTTTTTTTGAATGATGTTGAATCCTTTTTTCAACGATTGCAAACAGACCATCTACAATTAATGCAAGCAAAGCAATAAGTAAACTTCCTACTAGTGTCATTGCTGTATTATTCGTTGTAATTCCTCGATAGATGGCTACCCCTAAACCTCCTGCACCAATAAAAGAAGCAATTCCTGCAAGAGCAATCGTCATAATAGCCATACTTCTAATTCCTGCCATAATTACTGGAAGAGCTAAAGGAAACTTTATTTTCCACAAAACTTGAAAACGTGTACTTCCTAAACCTGTCGCTGCTTCAATCATCTTTTTATCGACTTGTTCCATTCCGGTATAGGTATTTTTTACCATTGGTAAAAGAGCATAGATGACAAGTGCAATAATAGCTGTTGTATTTCCAACTCCCGAAAGGGGAATTAAAAATCCTAACATTGAAATAGAGGGAATAGTATAAACAAAATTGATAATACTCATGAATGGTTTTGAGATTTTTTTATACTCACTCATGAATATTCCAATTAAACCTCCTATTAAAATAGCTAAAACAATACTTATAAAAGAAATTTGTAAATGTTGATATAAAAGATTTATAAAGAATTCTTTTCTTTGAATAAATAATTGAACTATTTCTAACATGATTTTCTCCTTTCTATTGCTTGTACAGGACATTTTTCATAACATAATCCACAATGTAAACAATGTTCTTGTTGAATTTGATAATTTGAAATACATTGTTGTGGACAATTCTTTTGACATAAGCCACATTGAATACATTGATTACTAATGATAAAACCTTTAGGTTTTATCTCTTTATTCATTGCAAAACTTTCTCTATAAATAGGTTCTTTCCCTAAATCAAAGAATTCTAGTTCACCTTCTTCAAGACAAAAGGCTTCTAAAATATAACGACTCTCATTTGGATAAACATTATTCATTGATAAATTATGTTTAAAAATACGATCTATCCAATATTTTTGATTTTCTAATCGTTTAACAGGTCCATTTAAACGAACCATTTGGTACTCTTCATTCATTCCTGTAATTGCAACATATGGATGATTTTTTAATTGTTTATAAAAATCTTTTCCTCTTGCTGTACAAAAATATAATTTATTATCTTCAACCAACATCACATCTATAATTCTTACTTGTGGTTGATTCTTTTCATCAACGGTTGCAAAAGCAACATCTTTGATTTCTCTTAAAATATTTAAACAAGTTGAAACATTCATTGTTGTGCCTCCTTTTTCGTTTTTCATTATAATTTCATTTCTAATAAAAAAAAGTACGCACAATATTGTGGTATAGTTACCATTTGGTAACCAATAGTAGTATTTAAAGTTATTTTCAATTATAAAAAGTTTTTTTAAGCATTTTATAGAAGATACATATTTTTTAGTTAGGAAAGAAAAAATG
>UQVG01000094.1 GCA_900544435.1 uncultured Erysipelotrichaceae bacterium
ATATAGTTGTAGAATATGGAAATACAGTTCAATATTCATTTGATGATCTTATTCAAACAAAAGATATAGATAAAGATCAATTGAAAGAAATAAAAAAAGAAACAAAAATAACAGATAATATAAAAAAAGAAGATCAAAAAGATTATCCAGCAATAGGTAAATATACAATAAATATCAAATATCAAGATCAAAAATTAAAAAAGAAAGTAGTTGTTAAAGATACAACACCACCTGTCTTTAATGAAACAAATGAAGTTTCATTTGTAGAAGGTACAGAAAATTATGATTTTAATCAAACAATTAAAGCAACAGATTTAAGCAATGTTGATTTACAATACGACATGTCTTCATTAGATATCAATAAAGCAGGAGATTATCAAATGAAGGCAATAGCTAAAGATAGTTCTGGAAACCAAACAGAAAAAACAATTACTGTACATATTCAAGCTAAGCCGCAATTACCAGCAGCTAAAATTTATCATGGTGGAGGAAAAATAGTTTGTATTGATGCAGGGCATCAAGGAAGAGGAAATAGTTCATTAGAACCTAATGGACCAGGATCTTCCACAATGAAAGCCAAAGTTACATCAGGAGCAACAGGCTGTGTGACAGGAAAAACAGAATCACAAATTAATTTAGAGGTTGCATTAAAATTACAAGCAGCTTTATCAAAACAAGGATATACAGTAGTTATGTGTCGTACATCACAAAATGTAGATTTATCAAATGCTCAAAGAGCTAAAATGGCTAATGAGGCACAGGCAGATGCTTTTATTCGTTTACATTGTGATTCAAGTGAATCATCTTCACCTACAGGGACACTTACTTTGGCACCATCAACTTCAAATAAGTATTGTGCAAGTATTGCTTCTCAATCACAAGCGTTATCAAAAAGTATTGTGAACAATATTTGTAAGGTGACAGGTTCTAGAAATAGGGGTGTTTCAATTGTTGATAACATGACAGGATTGAATTGGTCAAAAGTACCTGTCACAATTGTAGAAATGGGATTTTTATCAAATCCGGGTGAAGATAGATTACTTTCTAGTGAGGAGTATCAAAACAAGATAGTTCAAGGAATTGTAAATGGAATTGGCGAATATTTAAGTTAAGTAAAGGAAAGAGGAAAAAGGAATGGAAAAAGTTACATTGGGAAGAACAGGCATTACTGTTAATCGTAATGGATTTGGTGCATTACCAATTCAACGTGTAACAGGAGAAGATGCGACAACAATTTTAAGAAAGGCTTATGATCAAGGAATTCGTTTTTTTGATAGTGCAAGATGGTATAGTGATAGTGAAGAAAAACTAGGAAATGCATTAAGTGATGTTAGAAAAGATATTTATATTGCAACTAAAACGGGTTCTACAACAGTAGAGGGTTTTTGGAAAGATTTAGAAACAAGTTTAAATAATTTAAAAACAGATTATATTGATATTTATCAATTTCATAATCCTTCATTTTGTCCAAAGCCAGGAGATGGAACAGGACTTTATGAAGCTATGTTAGAAGCAAAAGCACAAGGAAAGATACATTTTATTGGGCTTACAAATCATCGTTTACCAGTAGCGATAGAAGCTTGTGAAAGTGGTTTATATGATACAATTCAATTTCCATTTAGTTATTTAGCAGATCAAAAAGATATCGATTTAGTTAATAAATGTAAAGAAAATAATATTGGATTTATTTGTATGAAAGCTTTATCGGGAGGTCTTATTAATCGTTCTGATGCAGCTTATGCATATTTAGCACAATTTGATAATGTATTACCAATTTGGGGAATTCAAAAAGAAAGTGAATTAGATGAATTTATTTCATATCAAACAAAAGCACCAGAACTTACACAAGAAATTCAAGATTTAATTGCGCACGATCGAAAAGAATTAGCAGGAGATTTCTGTAGAGGATGTGGTTATTGTATGCCTTGTCCTAAAGGTATTCAAATTAATCAATGTGCTAGAATGTCTTTAATGTTAAGAAGAGCACCAGCAGCAAGTTGGCTCAATGATCACTGGCAAGCAGAAATGAAAAAAATTGAAGAATGCTTAAACTGTGGAAAATGTAAACAACATTGTCCATATCATTTAAATACACCAGAATTATTAAAGAAAAATTATGAAGATTACAAAACATTTTTAAAATAAAAAAATAGGATGTGCTACAAAATGTAGCGCATCCTATTTTAATAAAGTCTACGACAATTATAAATACGACTATAGAAATAACTTCCTGGAGCAACAGATGTTACTTTTACACATTGATTAGGATCCTGACCAACAGTTTCAGAACCTTTTCCAGAAGCATGTACCATATTACCATTACCAATATAAATACCAATATGAGAAACGCCACTACCATAGCTAAAAGTAATAACATCCCCAATTTGTAAATGACTATAAGATACGGCCTTACCACTACTTGCATATCCTGCAGCAGTTGATCTTCCAATACTTACTCCAGTTTGATTATGTGCCCAATAAACAAGACCAGAACAATCAAAATAATTAGGACCGCTTGCACCCCAATAGTAACGTTTTCCTTGTTTAGATAAAGCTTTATTAGCAATAGCAATACCTAATGCTGTACTATCTTGAGATGGCTTAGAACTACTATTTGAATTGTTGTTTGAATTATTGTTGTTTGCATTACTATTCGAATTATTATTTGAGTTATTATTCGAATTATTTGTACTATTACTTGTGTTATTATTGCTTGAATTTTGATTATTGTTGTTAGAAGGATTTGGTTTAGGTGTAGGAATTTGACTGACATGTCC
Source organism: uncultured Erysipelotrichaceae bacterium (assembly GCA_900544435.1). Lineage (GTDB taxonomy): Bacteria > Bacillota_I > Bacilli_A > Erysipelotrichales > Coprobacillaceae > Faecalibacillus. The sequence goes on from UQVG01000094.1 coordinate 2,778, forward strand.
TACATCATCCTTTTTAGATTGTTCATAGAACGCAGCTAATGAAGCATCAATAGCATTTGAACGACTAGCAGCGACATTGGCATCTACTTCAGTAGCAGCAATTTGTTTTCTTTGTTCTTCTAATAAGGCTTCATATTGAACTTGAATAGTAGCTTGTTCCTTCTTTTGTTCCTCTAAAACAGCTTTAGCGTTTACTAATGTAACTTTTTGATTTTCAATTTCTTTTTTCTTTTCAAGCATTTGAGCAATTAATTCTTGATCACTTGCAGTAAGTGTGTTGAAACTATCTATTCTAGATAACATATCTGTGAAATTTTCAGCACCAAAGACATAATTGATAAATGTATTTTCATTCATATAAGATTGCATGACATACATACGATCTTTTATTTCTTGATTATCTTGATCAATTTCAGCTTGAGTATTTTGAATAGATGTTTCGACATATTGAATTTCAGCTTCTTTGGATGAAATATCTGCATTAATAGAATCTAATTTCTTTTGTACACTATCCAATGTTTGTGTTGTATTCGCTGCAGCACTTTTTTGATTTTCTAAATCCTTTTTTAATTTTTTATTTTTAGTTTTAAGATAACTATTAAATTCTTCACATGTTTTTTTATTACTATTAGTTAATTTTCCGCTTGCACATATCGACATGTATTTTGCTTCGTTTTTTGAAAAGTCAATAGCCTCAACAGGCTTTATACAATAACATGTAGATACTAACATAGCAGATGATACAAGACCTACAAAATACTTTTTAAATTTCAAGCGAAACACCCCCTCATATTATTTATACATCACTTCATTAAAAAAGTAAATAATCATAAATATCCCTAAAATAAAAAAGGCAAGATGCCTTTTTTAATATGGTCTTACTGCACAAGTAAATCTACTTACATTAGAAGCAATTTTAACAACATCACCTGTTCGAGGAGCATGAATATATCGTCCTCCACCAATGTAAATACCTACATGTCCGCTTTTCCATAAGATGTCTCCTGGTTGAGCTTGACTTAATGGAATGATGGCTCCTGCATGTCCTTGAGAACCAGAATAGTGATCAAGTGAAACACCAGCTTGAGCATAACACCACATAACTAATCCTGAACAGTCAAATGAATTAGGACCACTAGCTCCCCATACATAAGGACAACCTAATTTAGAATAAGCAGCAGCTACGACTGTTGAACCATACTTATTTGTAGTTGGAATATTTGTAGATGGTTTAATAGTTGTTGAACCATTACCTTTATTACCACCACTACCACCAGATGAAGATGGTTGAGTTACAACTACAAAAGATAAGAAAGAATCTAATGAGTTTTGAGTATCAGAAACTTTAGATTTTTCACTTTCAGCAGCAGCTAAATCTTGTTTTTGTTTAGCTAATAAATCTTCATATTGTGATTGTAAAGCATATTGTTGGTTTTGTTGAGAAACAATATTTGCTTTTACTGTTTCAACAGTTGCTTTTTGAGATTCAACTTGTTTCTTTTCATCAGCTATTTTTTCTACTAATTCTTTATCAAATTGAGTGATTTCATTGACACTATCAATTCTTGAAAAGAAATCAGAGAAATTAGAAGCACCGAAAATAAATTCAATATAACTATTACTATTGTTGTATGATTGCATTGCATACATACGTTCTTTGACTTCGTTTTCTTTAGCAGTAATACTATCTTCTAATGATTTAATTGAACTTTCTAAATAGTTGATTTCTTGTTGCTTTTGTTCAATTTGGTTATTTAAATCAGCAATTTTAGAAACTACATCATCTAATGAACTTTGAGTATCTGAAATTTTAGATTTAGATTCATCAATTGAACTTTGTAATTGATTGTTTTTCTTTTTTAAATAAGAATTAAATTGTTTACAAGTATTATAATTACTATTAGATAAACTTTTACTAGCGCAAAGTTTCATATATTTATTCTCTTGCCCTTCAAAGTTTACAGCATGAACTTGACTTGTAGAACAAAAAATTGATACTAACAAAGTAAAACAAATCATGGAGATAAAACTCTTTTTCATAACTATAATTCCTCCCGTAGCTATTATCTTATTTTTTTAACCAAAAGTAAATATAAACAACGATAATAATAACATTTTTGACATTATGACATATTTTATAATGAGGTGAATAATTTTGGTAAAACATGGAATAGATGTTTCTAAATTTCAAGGAGTGATTGATTGGCAAGAGGTTAAAAAACATATAGATTTTGCGATTATTAGATGTGGTTATGGGAGTAATCTTGAAAGTCAAGATGATCCTTTTTTTAAAAGAAATGCAGATGAATGTACACGTTTAAAAATCCCTTTTGGGGTTTATTTATATTCTTATGCAACCAATGAAAGAGAAGCTTTATCAGAAGCAGAACATGTTTTAAGACTCGTAAAAGATTATCAAATGGCTTATCCTGTTTATTATGATTTAGAAGATAATAATACAACTGGAAGACAAAGTAATCAAACAATAGCGAATATTGCTCAAACATTTGCAAAAAGATTAGAACAAGAGGGTTACTACGTAGGAATGTATGCATCATTATTCTGGTTTAGAACTAAACTTACAAGTCCTATCTTTAATGAATATACAAAATGGATTGCAAGATATAATGATGAACTTAATTATGATGGGGAATATGGTATGTGGCAATATAGCGCTACAGGAAATGTTTTAGGTATTGATACAATGGTTGATTTAAATTATGCCTATCAAGATTTTCCACAAATTATAGAAGAGGGTGGCTTCAATAATTTTTCAAATACAAATTTAACAAGGTATAAAATAGGAGATGAGGTAGAATTTCACCATGTATTTTTAACTAGTGAATCCTCGCAACCATTAATGCCATATCGTCATTTTGGAATTATTACAAGAATTGTTCAAGGAGCTAGAAATCCTTATCTTATCGGACAAGATGCAGGCTGGGTCAATGATCAAGTTATAGAAAGAAAAATAAGATATTTAAGTGCACCAGATTATACAGGTAATAGTTTTACAGATGCTTTGCGTTCTATTCAAGAAGATGCTTCTTTTGCTAATAGAACAAAATTAGCTAAATTAAATGGAATAGATAATTATACAGGTTCACAAAGACAAAATGATGAATTATTAAGATTACTTAAAGAAGGAAAATTAAGGACATAAAAAAGAGCTTAGATTCTTTTTTCATAAGCTCTTCTTAAAGAACCACTTTTTAAAGTGATTTCTCCACAATATTTAAAACCATATTTAGTTAAAAAACTTTGCATAGAAAGATTATCATGATGCGTATCCATTCTAACACTATGATAATCTGGATACATAGCAACTGCTTGATCTAAAATCGTAGAAGCTAATCCTTTTCCTTTATATTCATTATCAACAGCAATACGATGTACACATATATAAGGACAATTTAAAATCCATTTTCCTTCAATACGGTTATAAGCAGGTTCTCCATGAATCGTTACCATACACGTTCCTAAAATAACACCGTCTTCTTCTAAAACATAAGCTTCATTATTTTCTATATCTTTTTCAATTGTTTCTTCATTAGGATATCCATCTTGCCATTGATCAATATCATTATTTTTGAAATAAGTTTTTGCTTGATTAATAATGTCAATGACACGTGAAATATCTTCGATTTTCGTTGGTCTTAAAATCATTATTTTACCTCCCAAACATACTTTTCTAAATGATATAGACTTTTAGGTTGTTTGTCAAATTGTTTTGTTTACAAATCAAAAGCATTTGTTATAATAGCTGTATACAGAAGGAGGAAATAAAATGGTACTTGATCAAATCAAAGAAATTTTAAAAGATACAATGGATATTGATGAATCAAAAATTACTTTAGATGCTAAATTAAAAGAAGATCTAGAATTAGATTCATTAGATTCAGTTGAATTAATCATGTCTGCTGAAGAAGAATTTGGAATTGAAATTCCTGATGAAGACGTTATGAATTTTAAAACAGTAAACGATATAGTAAACTATATCGAAGAACATAAATAAAAGCTATAACAAGCATTTCGCTGTTATAGCTTTTTTACATTATTCTAAAATATATTTATTCATAAGTGTTTTATTTTTTTCTAAACATTTAAATAAGAATGCTCCAATAATTAAAACAATAAATTCACCAATGAAAACATAGAATGCATTAATCATAAATGGTAATTCTAAAGCTAGATAAAGTTCTAAACCAACGATTAAACCATTGACAACCCCACCAATTAAAGCTCCAGCAAAAACATTTTTAACATAATACATACCAAGACAAGCAATCAATGTTGCAGCTGTTCCAAAACAAATATCATATAGTCCCATTGGAGATGCAAGATTTGCAAGTAAACATCCAATAGTAAGTCCTGGAATAAATTTCTTGTTGTAACATGCAAGTAAAACAATAATTTCAGTTAAGCGCATTTGCACTGCTCCATAAGCAATAGGTGAAATCAAAATTGTTAAAACTGCATAAACAGCACCAATCATGGCATTCATTACAATTAATTGTACCTTTTTATTATTCATTTGTAGTCCTCCTCTTCTAAAGTACAGTTAGAAGCCAGATAAAATAAAAAAGATGACAGAGCCATCTTCATTACTTATCCTTAGTTTTTTATACTGGGTTTGGCTCTCGAACCAGTCTTTGACATTATACTAAA
>UQVG01000095.1 GCA_900544435.1 uncultured Erysipelotrichaceae bacterium
AACAGTTAATAATCATAAAGCACTCACAATAAGATGAAGATATTTAATATCGCAGTTAATTGTATGACCATCAATTTGAAATTCAATCATAGTAGATACTGGTTCTTCATCAATAACAGTTACTTGGTTAAACAATTCATCACTTTGCATTATAAGTTTTTTGTACTTATAAAATGATGCCACACCAATGTTGTGTTCTTTACAATACTCTTTGACTGTCATCCCACTAGCTTCATGATCTGCAAAGATTGCTTTCCATTCTTCATTTGTCCTCATAAAAAGGTACACCTCCTCCGCACTAAGAATGTACCTATATTGTATTAAATTATTTTATTGTAAACTAGCGCTCACCATTTGACGCTTACTTTATTTTTAATTGTGGGATGTTGTTTAGGTTATCTATTTATTTCAGGAGCATGGAATCCTTTTAAAAATGAAGAAGTTTCTCAAGAAGCAATGGATGATTATCAACAATCAAATGTTGTATCAGCAAATCTATATAAAGATGTTTATCAAGAAATTATTGAAAATGGGACAGATGATTTTACTGATAATTATAAAGAAGATGGTCTTGCTCCTTATGGCTTTGAAATAGAAGATTATGATGAAACAAATAAAGATGGTATTTTAAGATATATGCAATGTATCTTATATCAAGATTTTGAAGAGGTCTATGATTTAAATAATTTTTTTGTTTATTATATGAAAAATAATGATTATGCAAATGAAAAATATGTTCAAACAAAAGGAGAGCTTCATGCTAAAAAAGATTTTATAGTTAATGAGCAAACAAAAATATCTTTTGGGTATGAAGGTGCTAATTATGATGATTTATCCTATATTATTATAAAAAAAGGGACAGTTATTTATTATGGGTTGATAGGATCTAGTGAACATTATGATAAAGTACAAAACTTAATAAATAAGCTAGATATTGATTTCAAATTACCAAATATTGATGAAATAACTTATTTAAAATAATATCAATAAAAGAGAATACAAGAATACTTATTTTGTTTTATGATAATATTTGCTATAATGATTTTTGGAAAGAGAGGTCGTTATGAGTCGTTCTAATTCAATTGTTAAACAAGCATCAATTTTGGCGCTTGCAGGAATTTTGGTAAGAATCATCGGACTTTTATATCGTAGTCCTTTAACAGCGATGATTTTAGACGAAGGAAATGGTTATTATTCAACAGCTTATAATATCTATGCATTAGTTTTATTGATTTCGTCATATAGTATTCCTACAGCTATTTCAAAATTGATATCAGAAAAAATAGCGTTAAAAGAATATAAAAATGTTAAAAGAATATTAAAATGTGTCTTTATTTATGTATGTGCTATTGCTGGAAGTGCAGCAATTTTATTATTTATTTTGGCACCATTTATTGTTGATGTAAATGCAGTACCAGCACTTAGAGTATTATGTCCAACAATCTTTTTATCAGGATTACTTGGTGTATTTAGAGGATACTTTCAAGCACATAAAACAACAGTTTATACTTCTGTTTCGCAAATTATTGAACAAATTTTTAATGCTGTTGTTGCTTTATTAGCTGCATATATTTTTATTCAACCTTATATTGGAGTTAATGCGACGAAAGTAGGTTCATATGGAGCAGCAGGTTCAGCACTAGGAACAGGTGCAGGAGTTCTTGTTGGATTGATCTATATGATTTTTATGTATTTAAAAAAGAAAAATACTTTTGTTGAAGAAAGTGATGCAGAAGCGAGTGAACGAGTAGATTCATATCAAGATATTTTTAGAATGATTATGCATATTATTGCACCAATTATTTTAGCAACTTGTGTGTATAATTTAGTCACTACGATCGATATGTATATCTTCTATTTTGCTCAATCATTTCATCATATTGATAAAATTACATATATTTCAAATTATGGGGTATATGCAGGAAAATATATTGTTTTACAAAATGTACCAGTTGCTTTAGCATCAGCTATGTCTACAGCATCTATTCCTTCTATTTCGTCTGCTTGGGCGCTTGGAAATGTTAAGGAAGCAAAAGAACATATTACATCTGGTTTATCTGTAACAATGCTAATTTTAATTCCTGCGGCTGTTGGAATGGCGGTATTATCATATCCAATTATGGGTGTTTTATTTCCACAAAAGGCAACTATTATGACTGCTACTTTATTACTAGCACTTGGATCACCAGCAATTATTTTTTATGGTTTATCAACACTTACAAATGGTATTTTACAAGCTTTAGGAGAAGTAAATGTACCTTTAAAAAATGCGGCGTTTTCACTTTTATGTCATATTATTATTATTGCAATTCTTTTATTTATTACACCTTTAGGCGTTTATGTTTTAGTATTTGGTAACTGTACATATGCTCTTCAAGTATGCTATTTAAACCAAAAAGCTTTACGTCAAAAAATTGGTTATAAACAAGAAATTAAAAGAACATATGTTATTCCTTTGATTGCTTCTTTAATAATGGGAGGTATTGTTTTAGGAGTTTATTATGGTCTGTTTACGTTAACTCATAGAGTTTTCTTACCTCTTATTTTATCAGTTGTTGTGGGTGTTTTTGTTTACTTTGTCATGATTATGTATATTTATTGGGAACATCCAGCATATTTATTTGAGATACCTTATATGAGAACACTTTATTACAAAATTAAAAGAATTTTGAAGAAATAAACGATTTTTGAAATATAAAATCGTTTTTTAAATCCATTTTTTTAATGTATTTTTTGAAATATGACAAACTTATCCTTTTAATTTATGTTAAAATAATAATCAATGGGGGTTGTAATATGCATTATAAATCAGTAAAAGGAATTTTATCTAATGATAATACAATGAACTTATATAGGGGTTGTCAGCATGGTTGTATCTATTGTGATTCAAGAAGCAAATGTTATCATTTTGACCATGACTTTGAAGATATAGAAGTCAAAGAAAATGCACTTTCTCTATTGGAAAATGGCCTAAAACATAAAAGAAAAAAATGTATGATCCAAATGGGTTCTATGTGTGATCCATATATGCCTTTAGAAAAAGAACTTAAACATGTACAAAAAGCCTTAGAACTTATAGAACGTTATCATTTTGGGGTAACACTCATCACTAAATCTGATTTAGTTTTGAGAGATTTAGAACTATTAAAGAAAATTAATCAAAAAACAAAGTGTGTTGTGCAAATGACACTTACAACTTTTGATGAAGAACTATGTCAAAAATTAGAACCAGGTGTTTGTACAACTAAAAGAAGGATAGAAGTTTTAAAAGAACTTCATAAAAATGGTATTCCTACAATTGTTTGGTTAACACCGATTTTGCCTTTTATTAATGATGATCAAGAAAATATTTTAAATATTTTAAAAAGTTGTCATGAAGCAGGAGTTAAAGGTATTATTTGTTTTGGTATGGGTGTTACTTTAAGAGAAGGTAGTAGGGAATATTATTATAAGCAGTTAGATCGTTTATTTCCTGCTATGAAAGAAAGATATCAAATGACTTATAATGATCAATATACGTTAAATAGTCCACATAACAGAGATTTAATGAATCTTTTCTTTAAAAAGTGTCAAGAGTATCAAATGATGTGTAGTTATTCGGAAATTTTCGAATATTTACAAGAATTTGAAGAAAAAGCACCGATAAAAAAGAAAGCTGTTCATGACTTTGAACAACTCTCTTTATTTTAAAAAGATGGAAAACCATCTTTTTATTTTACAATTTTTTGATAAACTTCATCTAGATCAACATCTTGACTATGATCATTAAATTCAATAACAAGTTCTTTTTCATCATATCTAGGTAAAATATGAACATGGAAATGATGTACAGTTTGACCAGCTACTTCATTTGTATTTGTTAGAATATTTAATCCTTTAGCATTTAATTTTTCAACAATTTGTTTAGCAAGTTTTTGAGTGACTTGCATAATATGCGCTAATGTTTCTGGATCAACTTCTAAAATATTTTCAAAGTGTTTTTTAGGAATAACAAGTGTATGACCATATGTTGCTTGCGATAAGTCTAAAAAAGCAATACAAGTGTCATCTTCATAAACAATTTTCCCAGGAATTTCTTTATTGATTATTTTACAAAAAATACAGTTACTCATTTTCTTTTCCTCCATAGCTTTATTTTAAAACAAAAAAAGAATAAGGTCGAGACCTTATTCAAAATAATCTTTAGAAGATTTTTTTATTTTACTTTTAATAGTTGGTTCATAAACATCAAAATTATATTTTCTTAAATAATAAGTTTCGCATTTTGTAGAAAAATCAGAAATAGATGTTAAACTTTCTTTAATTTCATCTTTTAAATTAGATTTATCTGTATTATAAACCCATACAATTGCGTATTTAGATTCAGATGTTTTAATTGCTTTAGCATAAATACCATCTTTAGTAAATTTATCTAATTTTTTAATGATTTTAGAATCTAAACTACTAGATTCTTTTGTAACTAATCCAGCATCTGTACCACTGTTTTCATTAAAATAATTTGTAAATACATCTTCACTTGTACATTCTTTAATGATTTTTAATGCTTGTGATTCAGTATCAACAGTAAAGTATTTAATATATTTTACTTTATATTCTTTTAATAAACTTTTAAAATTATCTTCAACATATTTTTCTTGAAGAAGTTGAAGCTTAGCATTTGGTTTTAAAGTATGTTTAACAAAATCAGCTTCATCTTCATAACCAGCGCTTTTAGCATAAGTATCTAAGTCGCTTGATCCAGTGTATTGTAGATATTGTTGTTTTAATTCTTCAACTTTAGCATTAATAGCATCTTTATCAGTAATTTCTTGATCTGCAACATAATTGATAGCACTATTTAAAGTCATATTTGTACCATCATTATCTAAGAAATATTCATATAAGTCATCTTTAGTAATTGTGATATCAGCAGTTTTAGCTACTGTTGAATCACCATTTTGAACATGAGTTACATAGGAATCATCTTTTTTGTTGAAACTTTTATAAAGGCCATAACCACAACCACCAATAAGACATACACATACGATAATGATCAATAATCTATATTGGTAAAGCTTATCTTTTAATGAATTCATTAGGCTTCACCTCTTTCTGTTTTTCTTTCTTCTAATGCTTTATTAACAACATCTTGAACGATTTTTTTGATATCTTTATCTTTATATTTGATTTTATATGAATCGAAAACAATATATTGTAAATAATCATCATAAGCTAATAAAGGTGAATCAATATCTGTTTTCTTTAAATCTTTCTTTAAAGTTTTCTTGTTTGCACTTGTTACTTTTACAAAATAATAACCATCATCACCAGTAATAACATCAGATACTTCACCTTCTTTTAAAGATTCAATAGCATTAAAAACATCATTACCATAACTATTAGCAATTCCTGAAGTATCTTTACTATCAACAATACCTAATGCACCTTTTTTACTAGATGTTGTATCATCAGAATAATCTTGAGCAATATCTCCAAATGATTTATCAGTATTATTAATTAATTCTTTGACTTCGTTTAATTTAGAAGTTTCATCATCAGTAGGCGCACTTGTATCAGATACAGAAAGTTTGATTAAACTTACGTATTTAGGAGAACATTGTTGATAATAATCATTAAAGACATCATCAAAATGATCATCAATATAATCTAATAAGAAATTAGCATATTGGATTTGTTTAATCATTCTTTGGCGATATTCAGATAAATTCTTATAGCCTGCAGATGTTAAAGCTTGATTTAGTGAATCTTTATAATTATCTCCATAATTAGATTTATATGCAGCTTTAATTTGTTTGATAATTGTAGCAGCATCTTCTTTCATATCATCATTGACAGGGAATTTTTGATCAACTAAATTTTGTAATACAGCATTAAAGACAGTTGTGTTATTACTTGAGTTATCAATAATATCTTTATATAAATTATCAGCAAAGATATTTTTTGTTTTACTTCCTTTTTCTAGAGATGCAACAACATATTTTGAGTCAACTTTTTTAGCTGAAGTTGTACATCCTGTTAAAAGGCAGCTACTTACAAGTAATAAGGCAGCACATTTTTTAAATTTCATAGTTTTCCTCCTTTTTGTAGACTTAAAAAGTATACTATTTTTTTCCATTAATTTCAATATTATGGGCAAAAACACACGGTCAAACATATTTATTACATAATTTATACTAAAAGAATGTATAAGGAGGGGTTTATATGAAGTGTGAAAATTCTTTTACGCTTGTTTTAGTGCTTTTTATTTTGTTAGTGATTATTTGTAATATGTTATAAAAAATGCTTAGCAATTGCTAAGCATTTTTAGGCTGTGGATTATGTTGACGATAAACACGATAACTAATTTTAATAGTTACAAGTAATGGCATGGCAATAATCATTCCCCATGCACCAAATAGTGTTGAACCAGTTAAGATTCCAAATAAGACCCACATGATTGATAAATCTATTTTTGATGAATAGATTTTTGGTTGAATCACATAAGGGACTAGATTAGATTGAATAAAGATGAGAACTAATAAAATAACCAGTTTCGTTGTTCCCATTGTAATCGAAGTTACAATACCTAACAAATTGGCAACAATAGGACCTACATAAGGAATTACCGAACTGACGGCCGAAAAAATACCAAGTAAGATCCAGTTTGGATGACCAATGACTAAATAAACAAAGGCTGTTGTAAGTCCTTGGATAAGGGCACTTAAAGCAAATGCTTCTATGTATTCTATTAAAGAAATATTGATTTCTTTTAAATACATAGGTAAGTTTTCATCAAACTTTCCAGCAAAATAGTTAATAGCGTTTCTCATATTGTCAAATTTCATTGACATATAGATAGCAAGAATTGAATAAATTAAACCATTACCAATTTTAACAATAACAGAATTTAAAACATCAAAAGTAGTATTAATAACTGTCATATCTTGTAAAAGTTTAGAAGCTTCGGTTTGAATATAAGTTGTCATTTCAGAAATATTGAAACCTAGATGAGTTTGTACAAATCTTGAAATAAAAATTAAACCATCTTCAAATGCAGGATACAAATCAGTTACACTATTAATAACAAGAGGAATTGCTAGTGATAAAATAAGTATTAAACAAGCAATGATTCCTACATAAACAATAATTAAGGATAATCCACGTTTTTTTACGTATTTTTGCACCCATTCAATCAGTGGATTTAAAACATAAGCAATTGCAAAAGCCACAAAGAATGGTTTTATAATCTTCCAAAAAATTCCAAAAGCGCCACCCCATACTTCTTTTGTGATATCTAATAAAAGAACAATCAAAAATAAAATAAGTAAGTTTAATAGGGTTTGTGTAATTTTTTTAGATGATATGACTTGAAATAAGGATTTCAGAAATTTCACATTATCACTCCTTTGTTTAAATAATATACCATATTTTGGATATAATATAAATTGT
>UQVG01000096.1 GCA_900544435.1 uncultured Erysipelotrichaceae bacterium
ATATTTTCAAAAGCCATATGAAAGAAAATACCTAAAATAATAGGAAAAGCAAACATCCAAAAAATAAGAACTTTATTTTTAAAAAGTATTTTAACTGTATACTTTAGATTATGAATAAACATTAATCCCTCAATTCCTTTCCTGTTAATTTTAGGAAAACATCATTAAGAGTTGGACCTACACGTTCAATTTTTTCTTCAATATTCGCTTCTTTTTTCAATTCATTGCTCGTTCCTTGAGCGATAATTTTTCCTTTATCTAAAATAATAATACGATCACAAAGGATTTCTACTTCTTCCATATAATGTGTTGTATAAACAATCGTTGCTCCTTGATCCCTTAATTTTTTTATACCATCTAAAATATGATTACGACTCTGTGGATCAACAGCAACAGTTGGCTCATCTAAGAAAATAAGTTTAGGTTTATGTGCAATCCCACATGCAATGTTTAATCTACGAAGTAACCCTCCGGAAAGTTGTTTAGGTAAGAACTTTTTAAAATCATTTAATCCTACTAAGTTAATTGCGTCTTCAACATATTGTTTTCTTTGTTTTTTATCTTGGATATATAAACCACAAAAATAATTAATATTATCATAAACATTCAATTCATCAAAGACAGCTACTTCTTGAAAAATAACGCCTATCTTTGCTTTTAAATCATAAGTATCAGGTTTCATTTCTTTACCAAAGACCTTGATCGATCCCTTTTGATATTTAAGTAATGATAAAATAGAATTAATAGTCGTACTTTTTCCACAACCATTAGGCCCTAATAATCCTAGAATTTCTCCTTGATAAACATTAAAAGACAAATCATCAATAGCTTTTAAATTTTTATATTCTTTTGTAAGATGTGAAACTTCTATTACTTTTTCCATTATTCTTTTCCTTCCCCGTTATTTTTAGCAAGTCTCATCAAAACATCTTGTTTTACATTTCCCTTTTTTACTTCATAAAGAAGCATTGAAATATATTGATCTTTTAACAATTCTGCAATTTCTTCATCATTAAATTCAACAGTTTGATTTGCTACTAAACTAGCAATCCCATTGACATATAACCACATTCTTAAATGGAATTGCTTGGCATCTTCATTTGACATACCCGTTTGTTTTGAAATTGTTTCAAGGATTGTCTTTGCTGATCCTGTTAAATCAATAAAATCAAACGCACCTTCATTTATTTGACGATTAAACATAATTTTAAATAATTCAGGTTCTTCTTTAGCAAAACGAATATAATTGATTCCAATATCTTTGTATTCTAATTGCCCCGTTTCACTTTTTAAAACTTCTATATCAAAAATCTTTACAATTTCATTCATCACATCTTTTTTTAAATCATCCATATTTTCATAAATATAAAAAAGTGGTTGTGTTGAACAGCCTAGCTTTTTAGCAATCTTTCTAGCATTTAAAGCATTTATTCCCTCTTGAGAAACAATTGTAACACTTTCTTGTATAATATCTTCTTTTTGAATTTTTCTTCTAGCTGGCATAAATTTCTCCTTTATATAACATATGTTATATATAACTCTTGTTATAAGTATAAAATAATTCATTATTAAAGTAAAGAAAAAGGATACTCTGTATCCTTAACCATTTAAATATGCTGCACTCAATAAATCTTGTACAACCTCATTTTTACTTTTATATAATTGTTGAATAGTTCCTTTTTCAAGAATTCTTCCATCATTTAAAACAAGAATTTGATCACAAAATTTATGAACTAACGAAAGATCGTGGCTAATGAAAAGAATCGCTGTATGATACTTATCAACAAATTGTTTCAATAATTCAATAATTTCTCTTTGTATAACTTGATCTAAACTACTCGTAATTTCATCACAAATTAATAACTTTGGCTGAATAATCAAGGCACGTGCAATAGCAATTCTTTGTAATTGACCACCACTTAATTCATGAGGATATTTTTTTAAACAACTTTTATCCATACCTACTTGCTTTAATATTTTTTCAATATCATTCCAAGCTTTTTCTTTATTTACATGATAAAAATAATGATATGGTTCATATAAAAATTGTTTAATTTTCATTCTTGGTGAAAAACTTTCAATAGAATTTTGAAGTATAAGCTGTACATCTTTTCTATTCTTTTTAAAATCAAATATTTTTCCTTGATACAAAAAATCACCTGCTGATGGTTTTTCAATACCAGCAATGAGTCTTGATAAAGTACTTTTACCACATCCACTCACACCAATAATTCCAACAATCTCTCCTTCGTTGACTGTAAAATCTAAATGATCTAATACAACCTTATCATATTCTTTTGTCAAATTTTTAACTTCAAATAAACTCATTATACATTTCCTTTCAAAATAAGAGATTTTGTATAAGGATGCTTTGGTTCATTAAAAACTCTTTTCGCACTTCCTTTTTCAACAATTATACCCTCTTTAATGACTACAATATAATCTGCAATATATCGTGCTACTTGAATATTATGTGTTACAAACACAAAGGTTGTTTGTTCTTTTAGTTTTAAAAGATAATCAAGAATTTGTTTTTGAATAACAACATCTAAACTGCTTGTAGGTTCATCTGCTAAAACAAGAGGAGGTTGTAAACATAAAACTAACGCAATCATTACTCTTTGAGCCATTCCACCTGATAATTCAAAAGGATACTTTTTTAAAATTATTTCATCCAAGCCCATTTGTCTTAAATAGTTAACTGCTATTTCATGTGCTTGCTTTTTAGAGTATTTAAAATGCGTATATAAACTTTCATAGAAATGTTGTTCGATATTTTGATAATCATCAAAATAGGTTAAAGGATTTTGAAAAATCATCCCTATTTTTCTTCCCCTATATTGATTTAAATCTTCTTTTAATAAATCATTTTCTTCAAATAAGATTTTACCATCTGTAATTTTAGCATCATCACTCAACAAACCCATTGTCGCCTTAAGTAAAGTCGACTTACCACTTCCACTTTGTCCAACAATTACAGTTATTTGATTTTTAGGAATGATAAGATCAATATGATGTAATATTTCTTGATCATTATAACTTAAAGATAAATTTTGATATTTTAAAAGACTCATTTAAGATCAATATCCTTTGTAATCATATAATAATCAACAGGATGACAAATGGCACCTTTGACTTTAGAAGAAGTTACAGTATTTAAAGGAACGTAAGAAACATAAATATTAGCCGCATCATCTAAAATCATTTCACTTGCTTGAATGGCAAGTTGTTGTCTTTGTTTTAAATCATAGGTTGTTGAAAATTGTTGGATCAAATTATCAAGATTTGGATTTTTATAACGTCCTGTATTACTTGAACCTGTTGATAAATAACGTTGTTGAATAAAGGTTTCTGGATCACCTGTAGGCGCACTTGAATCATTAGCAGAACATAAATCAAAAGTTCCTGCCGCCTTAATATCATTTACATTTTCAACTTGATTAAGTTTGATTTTAATACCAATTTTTTTAGCTTCGCTTTGCATAGATTGTGCAATAATATTAGCATCTGCTGAACCGTGATCTGCACTTTCATAATAATTCAAAATAATTTCTTGTCCATCTTTTTCTCTAATTCCATCATTGTTTGTATCAACATAGCCCGCTTCATCTAAAATATCATTTGCTTTTTTTAAGTCATAACTATAGCTATTTGAAACCTTTCCATAAGGTAATACACTTGAATAAAGACCAGTTGCTTCTTTTCCACCAATCAATTTAACAATACTTTTACGATCCACACTATATGATAAAGCTTTTCTAATTGTAAGATCACTTAAAAAAGTTGTTTCATTATTCATATAAATCACATTTGTACGTGGGCCTAAAACTTCTAAAACATGATAATTTTTATTATTTCTAAATAATTTTAAACTTGAATAATCTATCGTATTAGCAAGATCAACTTCTCCTGATTGTAAAGCTAAAACACGTGCATCAGAATCTGCTACTTGACTAAAATGAACATAATCAAGTTTTGCTTTACCATCATAATATTTTTTATTTTTACTTGTTTCAATTGTCTTTTCAGAAACAAAATCATCTACCACAAAAGGTCCTGTACAAAGTGGATGATTGGCTATATCTTCATCACTTTGACTTGCATCATAAATAGTAAAAAGCGGTTCGCAAAGATTGTTTAAAATAGCCCCACTTGATTTATTTAAATAGAGATAAACATCCTGTCCATCAGCTTCAACATGGTTTAAATCAAAATAATCAATCGCTCTTGTATTTTTTTCAAAAGCTCTTTCTAAACATGCTTTTACATTTTCTCCCGTTACCTTTTTTCCATTAGAAAAAGTAATAGAATCTTTTAAAGTCAACTTCCAAGTTGTATCATCGATTTGTTCATAAGATTTTGCTAGGCTTGGTTCAACTTCATATTTTTCATTAAGTTTTAAAAGTGTTTCTCCTACACCAATACGACTTAAAACCCATCCATCATAATTATTTGTTGGATCTAACGATGTAGAAATCCAAAACATAGCTGCATTTAGAGTTTTACTAGATTCTTTTTCACTTGAATGAGAACAACCACATAAAGTTGTTAAAATAAACAAACAAAGTAATATTTTTATTTTTTTCACATTTCCACCTCATAATGTTTAGGATCTAAATAATCCCTTATATCTTCTGATAATAAATTAAAAATTAATACACAAATAAATAAAACAAGTCCTGGAAAAAACATCATCCAAGGAGCAACTTGCATAAACTGTTTACTTTCATAAAGCATGGCACCCCATTCGGGTTGTGGTGGTTGACTTGCAAGTCCTAAAAAGCTTAAACCGGCAAGTGAAATCATCATATTTCCAATATCTAAAAAAGCTGTCACGAGTATTTGTGATAAAATATTAGGTAATAAATAACGAATAATTCTTTGAACCATTGGAACACCTGACATTTTTGCAATCATTAAATAACTCTTTTTCTTTTCCTGTTTAACAAGTGCAAGTGTCAATCTTGCATATTTTGTCCACCAAATAAGCGCTAAAGCAAAAAATGTATTAAAGAGGCCTGCCCCCACAATCCCAACAATTGCAATCGCAAAAATTGTATCTGGAAAAGCAAGTAAACCATTGATTATATTATTAAAAAACGACTCTACTTTATCATTGGATAATCCTGCAATCAAACCAACAATTACGCCTATAAAAACAATTAAAAAAAGCATAAGAAAAGTTAAACCAAAAGAAGTTTTCGCTCCACAAAGAATACGACTCAATACATCTCTTCCTAATTTATCTGTACCAAAAATATGTAATAGACTTGGTGGTTGTAAAGAAAGATCATAATTAACTTTTAATGGATCATAAGGCGCTAAAAAAGAGCCAAACAGGGCAATTATTAATAATAAAACAGCAAGGCCAATCTCAATTTTTAACTTTCTTTTCATTGAAATGCCTCCTTAATCTTGGATTTAGTACTTGTTGAAAAAAATCTACAAATAGATTAACAAAAACATAAATCAACGCCATATAGATTGCATAAGCTTGAATAATTGGATAATCACGATAACGAATAGCTTCAACCACCATATTTCCTAAACCTTGATATGAAAAAATCGTTTCAATAATCGCTGTTCCACCAAGTAAATGTCCAATAGAAAGACCTAATAAAGAAGAAAGAGTTGTAAAAACATGAGGCAATACATGTTTTAATAAAATTTTTGATTGTTTCATTCCTCGTGCCTTTAATCCAATGACATAATCTTGATTTAATTGTTCTAAAATAGCATTTTGAATCATTCTTGTATAAGAACAAATCATTGGAAAACTTAAACAACAAACAGGTAAAACAATTCCTTTCAAACTGCTTCCACTAATAACTGGAAAGAATTGTAACTTTACTGCAAAAATAAGGATTAAAAGCAGTGCTAACCAAAAATTAGGAAGAGATAAACCTAAAAATGTTATATTTTTTAAGAAGGAATTCAACAAACTTTGACGATGTGTCGCACTGTATATTCCTAAAGGAATTGAAAAAGCTAAAACAACAAAAAATGAAATAATCGCCAGCTTCAAAGTATTTGGCAACTTTGACAACATTTGTTGATTCACATCTTGTCCATAATGATAAGAATAACCTAAATCACCATGAACAAAATCATTCAACCAATCAACATAGCGAACAACAACATTTTTATCAAGACCCATTTCATGTCTTGTCTCATTTAATGCTTCAACACTTGGGGTAATTCCTTTAGATAAATAATACATTTCTGCACTATCGCTAGGTGCTAAATCAGTCATCACAAAAGTAATAAGTGTCACAAAGAAAAGAACTGAAAGTAAAGATAAAATTCTTTTCATTACTTAATTGCATGAATCAAGAATTGACGAATCAATTCTTTTCCTTCCTTGGTATTTTCTTTAGATAAGATTTGACTTTCTACTTGATGAAAACCAATTTCTTTTAAAATATCTAAATCATATTGTGGACGTAAAACATAAGACAATTTTAATTCCTTAGCAATATTATCAATAATAAAAACATCAATACCTTCCATATGTTGATGATCACTATGACCCGCCCTATTATAATCTTGATCTTGATAATGATAATAATGATTCCCATCAATATTTAAAAGATGTCCTTGTCTTTTTAAAACTCTAAACATTTCCTTATAGGCTTGTACCGGCTTTTCTAAATTCCATGTCACATTACGTGTGATAATCAAATCAAAAGTTTCATCTTGAAAAGCTAAATCTTGAACATCCATCTTTTGAAACTTAACATTTACCCCAAACTTTCGTGCATTATTTCTAGCCTCTTCTAACATCTTATCACTATAATCAATGCCAATAACTTGACATTTTAAGTTTGTAAGCATGACAGAAAAAAAGCCTGGCCCACATCCTAAGTCTAATACTTTCATTCCTTTATTTATTTTTAGATAACGATTTATTAATTCTATCCATTTTTCTTGATCATGTAAAAGTTCTTCTTGGTTATCCAAAGAATAACCAAAAGAACGTTGATTCCAATAATCTGCAATTCTATTTAACTGACTTGTCATAAATTCTCCTTTATTTAACAAGATGATATATTTCTTGTAAAGAACATTGATGTTTTAAAGCTAATTTTTTAGCACTTTCATATTCTGGATAACATCTCTTTTCACCATCGATTTCCACTTCTTTTACTTGAAGTTTTCCAAGTGGTGTTTCAATTTCTTTAATTTGTCTTTTTAAAACGGTTCTTTGTTCCTTACGATAACGAATCCCAATAGTGGTTGTTTGTGTAAAAATCACTTTTTGTAATAAATCCATCTTTTCTTCATTACAAACGACTGTTAAACGATACGCTGGTCTATTTTTTTTCATAAAAATAGATGTAAAGAAAACATCTAACGCTCCTTTATCTAAAAGCTGTTCCATTACAAAGCCAAGCATTTCTCCACTACAATCATCAATGT
>UQVG01000097.1 GCA_900544435.1 uncultured Erysipelotrichaceae bacterium
CATTGTTATCGGTCTCTCTCAGGGAAGCCAGCCAGTAGAAAGTTTTAATTATGGAGCAAAGAATTACGACCGTGTGCGTAAGGCATTTAGTCTTGCAGCAACATCAGGAGTTATCATTTCTATTGTTTCTTTTGTACTGTTTCAGATTTTTCCAAGACAGATTCTCGGACTATTTGGAACGGGAGAACCAGAATATTTTGAATTTGGAGTACGTTTCTTTCGAATCTTCTTATTCTTTATCTGGTTAGATGCCTTACAGCCAATTACATCCACATTTTTTACATCAATTGGAAAGCCGGCAAAGGGAATCTTTTTATCTCTTACGAGACAAATCATTTTCTTTATTCCGCTGCTTTTAATTCTGCCGCATTTTATGGGAATAGAAGGATGTATTTACTGTGGACCGATTGCAGACTTTTTAGCAGCAGTTGTTACAATTATCATGGCATTTCTTGAATTTAAAAATATGCCAAAAACAAATGGAGAGTAAAAGGAAATTTTTATAATGATAAAAACAGGGATAAAAGACAGCTATGGCAGAGAGATAAATTATATGCGTATTTCCATTACAGATCGTTGTCACTTTCAATGTAATTATTGCAAAAGTGATCATCCGCAAAAATTAAATCATCAAGATATTTTATCTTATGAACAATTATTGTTGATTGTGGATCAAGCTATTCAGCTAGGAATAAAGAAATTTAAAATAACTGGTGGAGAACCAACACTTAGAAAAAACTATCTTTTCTTTATTAAAGAATTAAAGAAAAGAGATGTAGAAGTAACTTTAACAACCAATGGATCATTATTTAAAAAAGAAGATTTAAAAACTTTAAAGGAAATAGGAATTGATGGTATTAATTTTTCAATTGATACCCTTGATGCAAAAGAGTATTTTTTACTAACAAAACAAGATTGTTTGAAACAAGTTCTAGAAAATCTATTTTATGCTTATTATTTAAAAATTCCTGTAAAAATCAATTGTGTTGTTGATAATACATTTACTCTAAAAAGATTAAAACAAATGTTAGCAATGGTTAAAGATAAAAAAATAGCACTTCGTTTTATAGAATTGATGCCTTTAAATATAGAACAACGAAATCAAAAAATGATTGATATTCAAAATTATTTAAAGCAATATCCTATAAAACAATATCAGGGTAAATTAGGAAATGGACCAGCTCATTATTATACAATCGAAGGCTATCAAGGCTATATCGGATTGATTGAAGCGCTTCATCATAAGTTTTGTTATCAATGCAATCGCATTCGTCTAACAAGTACTGGTAAGTTAAAACCATGTTTGTTTTATAATGAAATGTATGACTTAAAGCCTTATTTAAATAATGAAGAACAATTGCTTTTACATTTAAAAAAAGCTATTGAATCAAAACCAAAAGAGCATCATTTTGAAGAAAATGTTTCTTATACAAAAATGAATGAAATAGGAGGATAATATGGATTTTACACACTTTGATGAAAATGGAAATGCCATTATGGTTGATGTGTCTTCTAAAGACACAACACAAAGAACAGCAATTGCTTATGGTGAAATTTATGTGGGTAAAGAAATACTTGAAAAAATTGAAAAACATCAAATGAAAAAAGGTGATGTTCTTTCAGTAGCAAGAATTGCTGGAATTATGGCAGTAAAGAAAACCAGTGATATTATTCCTTTATGTCATCCTTTACTTTTAAGTAAGATTACTGTTGATTTTCATATTAATCATGAAAAAGAATTAATTGAAACTTATTGTCAAGTTACCTGTTTAGGTAAAACAGGTGTTGAAATGGAAGCACTTCATGGTGTGAGTGCTACACTACTTACTATTTATGATATGTCAAAGGCTGTTAGTAAAGAAATGGAAATTAGAAATATTCATTTAATAAGTAAAAGTGGTGGAAAGAGTGGTGATTTTAAATGGCAGGACAAATAAAAGCAATTTGTCTAAGTGAAAAAAAAGGAACGGCAA
The DNA here is from genome assembly GCA_900544435.1 of uncultured Erysipelotrichaceae bacterium. Lineage (GTDB taxonomy): Bacteria > Bacillota_I > Bacilli_A > Erysipelotrichales > Coprobacillaceae > Faecalibacillus. Next base: position 1,974 of record UQVG01000097.1, read on the forward strand.
AAATTCCTGTTGAAAAAATTGAAGTTATTGAAAATTACGGTTTTAAAAATGATGCCCATGCGGGATCTTGGCATCGACAAGTTTCTTTGCTATCTTATGAAACAAGAGAAGAATTCAAACAAATGGGTTCTACTGTTGAAGATGGTGCTTTTGGTGAAAATTTACTTATTTCAGGAATTGATTTTAATGAAATTGAAATAGGAACTTGTCTTAAAATAGGTGATGTTATACTTGAAATTACTCAACTTGGAAAAAGTTGTCATAACCATTGTGCTATTTACCATCAAGTTGGAAAGTGTATCATGCCTACCAATGGTGTATTTTCTCGTGTTTTAAAAGGAGGAGAGATTCGATTGAATGATTCAGTTGAAGTTTTAAAAGAAAAAGATAAACGTTTACGTGTGGCTATACTTACATTATCTGATAAGGGAAGTCAAGGTCAAAGAGAAGATTTAAGTGGTTTTTATATTCAAGATTATTTTAAAGAAAGAGGTTATTATGTCACTTCTTATGAAATCTTACCCGATGAGCAAGCTTTAATTGAAAAAGCACTGATTAATTTAGCAGATCGTTGTCATAATGATTTGATTATAACGACAGGTGGAACGGGGTTAAGCATGCGAGATGTCACACCAGAAGCAACACTTAAAGTAGCAACAAGAAATGTACCAGGTATTAGTGAGGCGATTCGTTATGAGTCAATGAAATATACCAATCGTGCGATGCTTTCAAGAGGTGTTTCTGTTTTAAGAAATCAGACATTAATTGTAAATTTGCCAGGAAGTTTAAAAGCTGTAAAAGAAAGTTTAGATATTATTATTGATCCTTTAAAACATGGATTACAAATCTTAAAAGGAGAAGCACATGATTGTGCTCGTAAAGATGATTGATTTATCTCCTTTATATATTTCTTTAAAAACAGCAATTATTACAATTATTATTACTTTCTTTTTAGGTTTATTTCTAGCAAAATGGACACTTAATCGAAAACATGATTTAACTAAAATTATATTAGATGGTATTTTTACCTTACCTCTTGTTTTACCACCTACTGTTATGGGATTTTTCTTATTGATGTTTTTTGGCGTTAATCAGCCTATTGGAAAACTTTTTATCAATGTTTTTCATTACAAAATTGCTTTTAGCTTTTCAGCAACAGTTATTGCTGCGGTCGTGATTTCTTTTCCTTTGATGTATCGTAGTGCTAAAGCGGCCATGGAACAAGTGGATCATGACTTAATTGATGCAGGAAGAACACTTGGAATGTCAGAAAAAAGAATTTTCTTTACGGTTATTTTACCTGAAGCTATGCCGGGTATCATTAGTGGAGGTGTTTTATCTTTTGCAAGAGGCTTAGGTGAATTTGGAGCAACAGCTATGCTTGCAGGAAATATTGTTGGAAAAACAAGAACATTGCCTTTAGCCGTTTATAGCGAAGTGATGTCAGGAAATTATGATCATGCAGGAGTTTATGTTTTTATTATTGTCGTTATCTGTTTAGTGGCTGTTATTATTGTAAATATTTATCAATACTCTACTAAGAAAAAAAGGAGTTTTTAGATGAAATTAGAAGTGAAAATTTTTAAAAAACTTGCTGAATATGATTTAGATGTGTGCTTTGAAAGCCATGAAGATCGACTAGGTTTAATGGGACCAAGTGGAAGTGGGAAAAGTATGGTTTTAAAATGTATTGCTGGCATTATGACACCTGATGCTGGACGCATTGTTTTAGATGATGAAGTTTTATTTGATAGTGATTTAAAAATCAATGTGCCACCGCAAAAAAGAATGATTGGTTATATGTTTCAAAATTACGCGTTATTTAATCATATGAATGTTTATCAAAATATTGCTGCTCCTTTAAAAGCACATCATGAAGATAAAGAAGTAATCAAAGAAAAAGTACAACAAATCATGAAAGATTTTAAAATAGATGATTTACAAAAAAGATATCCTCGTCAACTTTCAGGAGGACAAAAGCAACGTGTTGCTTTAGCACGTTTACTTGTTTATGATACGAAACTTGTTTTATTAGATGAGCCTTTTAGTGCTTTAGATGAGTCTTTAAAAGAAATGCTTTTAAATGAAACAAAGAAAAAATTAATTGAGTATCAAAAAAAATGTATGTTTGTGACACATAGTCCTAAGGAAATGGAAATGATGTGTGACAATAAATTAAAAATAAAAAGAGGAAGATTGGAAAAATGAAAAAATTATTAAGTTTAATGTGTAGTTTATTAATGATTGTTACTTTATGTGGTTGTTCATCAACTCAAGATCAACAAGAAGAAGTAACATTAACACTTGCTGCAGCAGCAAGTTTGGAAAATACGTTTGAAGATAAACTTATTCCAGAATTTGAAAAAGAAAATCCAAATATTAAAGTTCAAGGAGTTTATGATTCAAGTGGTAAATTACAAATTCAAATTGAACAAGGACTAAAAGCAGATGTTTTCTTTTCTGCAGCAACAAAACAAATGAATGCACTTGTTGATGAAAAATACATCAATGATAAAGATGTTGTTAATTTATTAGAAAATAAACTTGTTTTAATTACTGGAAAACAAACAACAACAGAAGTTAAAGATTTTAGTGATATCGCGAAAGCAGAAACAATTGCTATTGGGGATCCTGAAGTTGTACCAGCTGGTCAATATGCAAAGATGGCATTAACTCATTTAGGATTATATGATGCCTTAACTTCAAAATATAGTTTAGGTGGAAATGTAACAGAAGTATTAAACTGGGTTGCTTCTTCTTCAAGTGAAGTAGGAATTGTTTATTCAACAGATGCTAAAAGTAGTAAAGATGTTAAAGTTCTTGCTAAATGTGATAACAGTCTATTAGATGAACCAGTTATTTATCCAGTAGCTAAACTTGCTAAAACAAAACATAGTGATGAAACTGAAAAATTCATGAAATTTATTCAAAAGAAATCTTCTTTAAAACAATTTGAAAATTACGGATTTACTGTTAATAAATAACATGAAAGAAATCAAAACTGAAGATGCTATAGGTAGTGTACTCTGCCATGACATCACAGAAATTGTAAAAGATCAAAGAAAAGGCCCTCGTTTTAAGAAGGGCCATATTATTAAAGAAGAAGATATTGAAGTATTATTGAATTTAGGAAAAGAACATCTTTATGTTTTTGAAAAAGATGAAACAATGATGCATGAAAATGATGCTGCTGAAATATTATGTAATCTTTGTTTCAATGAACATATGGAAAAAAGTGGTATTAGTGAAGGGAAGATTGAACTTAAAAGTACGATAGATGGATTATTTAAAGTAAATCGAGAAGAACTTTTTAAGGTGAATTCTTTTGGACAAATGATGATAGCAACCAGACAAGGAAATGTACCTGTAAAAAAAGGTGATAAACTTGCTGGAATGCGTATTATCCCACTTGTTATTGAAAAAGAAAAAATGCAACAAATCCAAGAAAAAGTTCGAAAACCTATTTTAAAAATCATGCCTTATCAAATAAAAACAGCCGGAATTATTACTACAGGTTCGGAGGTTTACAAAGGAAGAATTAAAGATACATTTACCCCAGTCATTGTAGAAAAATTAAAAGAATATGGAGTAGAAGTTACTTATCATAGTTTGTCATTAGATGATCATGAAATGACAACCAGTAAAATCAATGAAGCTTTAAAACAAGGAGTGGATCTTGTTTTATGTACAGGTGGTATGTCTGTTGATCCTGATGATAAAACACCACTTGCAATAAAAAATACAGGTGCAAAAATTATAAGTTATGGTGCACCCGTTCTTCCAGGAGCGATGTTTTTATTGAGTTATAAAGGTGATGTTCCGATTGTTGGATTACCAGGATGTGTCATGTATTCACGTCGAACAATTTTTGATGTTGTTTTACCAAGACTTCTTGCTAAGGATCCAATTACGAGTGACGAACTTGCTTCACTTGGTGAAGGTGGACTTTGTTTAAATTGTCCTGTTTGCATTTTTCCAAATTGTGGACTTTCGAAGGGATAAAAGATGACTTATAAGAATCCAAAAAAATTTGATATGAAGATTCGTCTTTATAACCAAGAAAAAAGCTTTGGTAAAGGTGTTTATGAATTAATGAAAAAAACGCAAACTTTTGGTTCTTTATCAGGAGCTTACAAAGATATGAAAATGTCAAATTCGAAGGCTTGGAAAATTTTAAAAAGAGCGGAAGAGGATTTAGGAATGCCCCTTGTTGAACGTGTCAGTGGTGGTAAAGATGGTGGTGGCAGTAAACTCACTCAAGAAGGTGAATTACTGTTAGAAAAGTATGAAAAATTCATTCAAGAAATGAATGACTATGCCAATATTCGTTTTAAGGAGATTTTTAATGATGAATAAACAGGAATATTTAATTGTTACTTTTCATTCTTTAGATGATGCGATGGACTTAGATGCTAAACAAACTCTTTCTATGAAAGGGCGTTTGATTCCTAAACCATCTGTTATTGATGCAGGATGCGGGATGTGTTTTTCTTGTCAAAATAAAGATATGGATAAATGGAAAACATTTTTAAAAGAAGAACAAATTCACTATGAAAAAATAGTAAAGGTGGTATTTTAAATGGAAGAAAAGCTTTATTGTAAAAGCGGTGGCTGCAGTGCTAAATTAGGGACTAAAAAATTGAGTCATATTTTAGAGAAGATTGATAAATATCCTAATCCCAACTTACTTGTTGGCTTTGATAGTCATGATGATGCGTCTGTTTATCAAATAAATGAGCATCAAGCTATTGTTTCAACACTTGATTTCTTTCCACCAATGGTAGAAGATCCTTACTTATTTGGACAAATTGCAGCAACAAATGCTTTAAGCGATGTTTATGCAATGGGCGGTACTCCTCTAACTGCTTTAAATATTGTATGTTTTAATGAAAAAGATGATTTGAATATTTTAGGTAAGATCATTGAAGGTGGTAATGATAAGTTAAAAGAAGCAAAGGTTGTTTTATCAGGTGGACATTCGATCAAAGATGAATTCACAAAATATGGCTTAAGTGTTACTGGAATCGTAGATCCAAATAAAATGATTCAAAATAATGGTGTGCAAATAGGTGATACATTAATTCTTACTAAAAAATTAGGTGTTGGTTTAACATTGAATGCTTATCGTTTAAATGATGCACGTCAAGAAATGTTAAATGAAGTTTTTAAGAGTATGACAACGCTTAATAAATATGCTTTTGATGTTTTAAATAAATATACAATTCATGCTTTAACGGATGTCACAGGGTTTGGTTTACTTGTTCATTTAGATGAAATGCTTGATGGAAAAGCCAGTGCTCTTTTAGATAAAGAAAAAATTCCTTATTTTGAGGATTGTCCTTATTATGTAAATGAG